>JBBDXV010000462.1:5195-11352 GCA_040902165.1 Pseudohongiellaceae bacterium | reverse complement strand
GGCACCCGGGACGGGCGCGGTCTGCTGCAGCACCTCATACCACCCGGTGCCTATCGCTCAGTTTTCTTGCGATGATCAGCGCGCCGCCACCCGGTGCCTATCGCTCGGTTTTCTTGCGATGATCAGCGCGCCGCCACCCGGTGCCTGTCGCTCAGTTTCTTGCGATGGTCAGCGAGACACCGCCTGCTGCCCGGTGCCGATCACTGCGGTTTGTTTCTTTCGATCAAGAATCAGTGAAACTTCAAACTGAGACGCTATGAGATTCCCCTCGTTCTGGAGATTGCTGCATGGCGATGCTAGACTCCCCGCAACAAAAAAAGCAGGCCTTATAAAAGGGGAATAGATTGCAAAATCTGGATGCATTCAGGGCTGACACACACTCCTGGCTTGAGAAAAACTGCCCACCATCGATGCGCACACCCATGGTCACCGATGAAATCGTCTGGGGTGGCCGGGATGCCGTTTTCAGGAATCCGGAAAGCAAAATCTGGCTCGACAGAATGGCGGCCAGGGGCTGGACCTGTCCAACCTGGCCTGATGAATACGGTGGCGGCGGGCTGAGCAAGGAAGCGAATCTGGTATTGAGTGAGGAACTTCGGCGAATCGGCGCGCGTCCTGCGTTAAGCAGCTTTGGTATCAGCATGTTGGGTCCGGTACTGCTGGAATACGGGAGTCACGAACAAAAACAGGAGCATTTGCCAAAAATCATTCGCGGCGAGATCCGCTGGTGCCAGGGATATTCTGAACCTGGGGCAGGTTCTGACCTGGCCGGACTGGGAACCAGGGCGGTACTGGACGGTGATCACTATATTGTCAATGGTTCCAAAGTCTGGACTTCCTACGCCGATCTTTCTGACTGGATATTCTGTCTGGTCCGTACTGATTCCGAGGTTCCAAAACATGCCGGTATCAGTTTCCTGTTGTTCGATATGCGCAGTCCCGGAGTGACCACCAGGCCAATTCAATTGATCAGTGGTTCATCACCGTTTTGTGAAACCTTTTTTGACAATGTCCGGGTTCCGGCCCGGAACCTGGTCGGACAACTCAACGACGGCTGGAGCATCGCCAAGCGTCTGTTGCAGCACGAACGCACGATGATATCCAGTTTTGGTCTGGCAGGCGGTAACATTGACCGTGGAGCCAATGTTATGACTTTGGAAGGCGCGGCCAAACATTATCGTGGAGATAACGGACGAATTTCAGATCCGGTATTGCGCGATCGCATCGCCCAATACAAGATTGATGCCGAAGCTTTTGCGCTGACGTCCCTACGCTCAGCGGAAGAAGCAAAATCCGCACAGGGGCCGAATGCCATTTCATCAATGTTAAAATACTATGGTTGCGAACTGAACAAGCGTCGCTACGAGCTGATGCTTGCGTCCATGGGCAGCCAAAGCCTCGGTTGGGAGGGGGATGGTTTTTCTGCCGGCGAAGTCGCGATCACGCGGGAATGGTTGCGTTCCAAGGCCAACTCCATTGAAGGCGGCACCGCCGAAATTCAGCTGAATATCATTGCCAAGCGAGTGCTGGGGCTCCCGGATTTGTTAAGCCTGTCGCGCAAGGAAGGGCATTGAGATGAGCCTGGTGCTTGGCGAAGAGCAATTAATGTTGCAGGATTCGGCGCGCGAATTCTGCCGCGAGAACGCCCCGATCAAGGTGATGCGGCGGTTACGCGACTCCCATGATTCGCTTGGTTATGATCCGCAAATCTGGACGCAGATTGTCGCGCTGGGGTGGCCGGGTATGGCGATACCGGAAGCGTACGGGGGATATGACTTTGGCTACACCGGGCTGGGCCTGGTACTGGAAGAAACCGGACGTTGCCTGCTCAATTCACCGCTTATTTCCACAGTATTACTCTGTGCTTCGGCGATCCGCATCGGCGGTACTGAAGAACAAAAGAAAAAATTGTTGCCGCAAGTGGTAGCCGGTTCCTTGTTGCTGGCACTGGCAATCGATGAAGCCCCTCATCATCAACCGTCGAGAGTCGCGTTGCTTGCCCGCAAGACGGGATCCGGATTTACATTGAACGGAGGTAGCAAGCGATTCGTTCTGGACGGTCACATCGCCAACAAGTTTATCGTCAGTGCTCGAACCAGCGGTGAGGTTTCGTCTTCGACCGGGATAAGCCTGTTTGTGGTGGATGCCGATACGCCTGGCGTGAAGGTCACCCGGCAATGGATGGTAGACAGTCGAAACTCGGCCAGCCTTGAGTTCAACAATGTCCAGCTCGGTCACGATGCGCTGTTGGGAGAGCAGGACAAAGGCCTGCCACTGCTGCAACAGGTTCTGGATATAGGTTGCATTGGCGTGGCGGCGGAAATGTTGGGCAGTGCGCAGGAAGTGCTGGACCGTACCATCGATTTTCTGAAACAGCGAGAACAGTTCGGAGTTCCGATCGGTGCTTTTCAGGGTTTGCAACATCGTGCGGCGATTATGTTTGCCGATCTGGAGTTATGCCGGTCCGCAGTTCGAGCCGCACTGCATGCATTGGACCACGATCCACCGGCAGTCCCGGCATTGGCAAGTCTGGTCAAGGCCAGGGTTGGCGACACCTTTTTCACGATCAGTAATGAGGGTGTCCAGATGCACGGGGGCGTTGGTATGACCGATGAATTTGATATAGGCTTCTTCCTCAAGCGTGCCAGAGTGGCGCAACAGTTTTTGGGAGATGAATTCTTTCACCGGGACAGGTACGCTGCCTTGAACGGGTTTTAGGATGTAGGTGCGTGACAATCAAGCTTAGAGACTTTTATGAATTGGGCGACCGGATCAATACCGATCCCCTGGTTTGTGTGTTCGAGAAGTTTCTCAGTGAGCTGGAAGTCGATCAGCTCCTGGCCGCCAGTGAAACCAAGCTACAGCGCGCGCAAGTCAGCGCCGAGGATTCTGGTGTAACCAGCGAAGGCAGGACCGGCAGCAACTGCTGGATACCGCACAGATACAATGGGGTGATAGAAGTCCTTTCCGAAAGGATTGCAGAGATAGTTGGTATACCATTGGAAAATGCCGAGTCTTTGCAAATTGTCCATTATAGACAAGGCCAGGAATACGCCCCCCACTTCGATGCCTGGGATGCCGATACTGAGCGCGGCCAGCGCTGTATGCTGCGTGGCGGACAACGACTGGTAACCTGTCTTATGTATCTGAACGACGTGACTGAGGGTGGTGGTACCTGTTTTCCCAACCTTGATCTCGAGATACGGGCACGACGTGGACGCATGGTGATATTTCATAATTGTCACCGCGGCACCAGTATGCGCCACTCGGACAGCCTGCATGGCGGTATGCCAGTTTTATCCGGTGAGAAATGGGCCTGTAACTTCTGGTTTCGGGAAAAGTTGTATCAAACCGCGCCGGCTTCGACCAGCGGTAAAGCAAACCCGAGAAAGCGAAGCTTCAAACGCGTCATCTGACCTGGAAATCTGCAATGTTGAATTCTGCTTTTTTATTTGTGACTTCGAACCGTGGATGAGTCACTGAACGTCTTTGATGAGCCGCTGGTGCCATGTGGCCTTGATCCATTGACCGGATTTTTCCGCGACGGTTGCTGTAATACCAGTGACGACGACCTGGGTTCGCATACGGTCTGCATAGAAGTGACACAGGAATTTCTGGAGTATTCCCGGTTTCGCGGCAATGACCTGTCTACGCCGATTCCGGAGTTCGGCTTTCCCGGTTTACAGGCAGGCGATACATGGTGCCTGTGTGCAGCCCGTTGGCTGGAGGCCTATGAGCAGAATATGGCCCCGCGGGTAATGCTCATGCGCACCCATAAGCGCGCGCTGGAAATTGTCGCACTGCCGCTGCTGAAGCAATTCGCAATTGATATCAACTGAACAGCCGGATCGGCGCTTGAGTTAAGGGTATAAGCCTGGAAACAACAATTGAAGTTGCTGCACGGCAGCAATAATAATGCGATAAATAACGAGGTAAAACTCATGAAAAACTTGCACATAACAATGGTACGGAAGGCCGCTTTCTTTTTTTTGATCCTGCTGGTTCCGACCCTGGCAACTGCCCAGCTGCCGGATCCACAACGATTCGAAAATGCGATCAAGGCTTTCGAGGAACAGGATCGCATCAGCTCTCCGCCGGAGAATGCAATCGTGCTGACCGGCAGTTCCAGCATCGCTCGCTGGAATGATCAGGCGGCAGCAGCGCTGGCGCCGCTGACCGTGATCCCTCGCGGGTTTGGCGGCAGCATCATGCATGATGCACTTTATTACATTGACCGGGTTGCCATAAATTACAAACCGCGGGCCATTCTGGTCTATGAGGGAGACAACGATACCGGCAGCAGCAATCCTGTTGCGAACGAAATGATCCTTGATCATTTGCGCCAGATTATTTCCCGTGTGCATGAAAAACTGCCGGAAACCAGGATCTATGTATTGTCAGTCAAACCCAGCGTATTGCGCTGGAATGTTTGGCCGGTGGCGCAGGAAGTCAGTGCCGGTTATCGCGCCATCGCTGAACAGGACCCGCTGGTGTATTACGTCGATGTGGGGACACCGTTTCTGAAACCGGACGGTACGGTGATGACGGACATATTTGTGGACGATAATCTGCATCTCAATGACAAGGGTAATGAGATCTGGGGTCGTACCATCAAGGCTGCGCTGATGCCAATTGAGGCGCGGTACGAGTAATGTGGTCAGAGGAGCTTGACATCATTCCTGGCCTCGCTCAGACTCCGTCCCCACTATGACCAAGCAAACTTATTTCTGGTGGTTCGTCAATACGGGCCGCCAGGTGAAAAATCACTGATTCCCTCCTGGCCGCCCCGTTGTCTGTGGCGGCCTGTTGCTTGAAAATCTCTCAGTTCGCCAGTAGTCACAACGGGCCGTCCGTCTGGGCATTGTTGTATGGGGAACCTGAAAATGCACAACATCAAACAGCTTCAGTATCAGACTGGCGGCGGTATCACCGTACGTCGGTCCAGCTATAATCTCGATTACCTGACCGCCATAGACCGATTGACGGACCAGCTGGATTCCCACCGCGGCGTCCTGCTGGCTTCCTCGTTTGAGTATCCGGGGCGGTATACACGCTGGGATCTGGGCTTCATCAATCCGCCGCTGGAATTGAGCAGTCGGGGTTTGCAGATGCAGATCCGGGCGCTCAACAACCGAGGTGAAATTCTGCTGCCGGAATTGTTTTCTGCGTTGCAAGGCAATGTTGATATCGCAGATATTGAGTTCACGTTCTCTGCCATCAGTTTGCAGATCAGAGCCACCGATGAAGTTTCGCAGGAAGAACTGCGAAGTCGCCGACCTTCGGTTTTATCAGTGTTGCGGTCTATCGTTGCGCTGTTCAGGTCGGGCGAAGATCCTTATCTGGGATTGTATGGTGCCTTCGGTTATGACCTGGGATTCCAGTTCGAAGACGTCGAACGTCATCAGTCGCGCAGCGATTCGGATCGGGATCTGGTTCTGTATCTGCCTGACCAGATTGTTGTAGCGGACCATCGTACTGAAGAAGCGATTAGTTTCAATTATGAGTTTGTCTGTCGCAGCTGGAAGTCAGCCTCCCGCACAGAAACCACTGGTGGTTTCCGCAGGACTGGTGAAGAGCTGATGTTTTCCCCAGGCAATACAGTCAGCACCGGCTGCGACCACCAAGCCGGAGAGTATGCGGCCTGTGTCGAAAAGGCGTTGGCCGAATTCCGGCTGGGAAATCTGTTTGAAGCGGTGCCCGGTCAGGTATTTTTTGAACCCTGCAAATCCAGTCCGGCGCAGATATTCAGGCGACTCAAGGCCAGTAATCCGGCACCCTATGGTGCGCTGATCAATCTGGGTGAGCAGGAGTATCTGGTGGCGGCTTCACCGGAAATGTTCGTCCGGGTGGAGAACAACCAGATTGAAACCTGTCCGATCTCCGGGACGATCAAACGCGGCGTCGACGCAATTGGTGACGCAGAACAGATTCGCCGCCTGCTTAACTCACGCAAGGACGAATCCGAATTGTCCATGTGTACCGATGTTGATCGCAATGACAAGGCCAGGGTGTGTGTGCCTGGCTCAGTCAAAGTCATCGGTCGTCGTCAGATTGAAATGTATTCACGCCTGATTCATACGGTAGATCATGTGATAGGGGAGTTGGACCAGGCCTATGATGCGCTGGACGGGTTTCTGGCCCATACCTGGGCGGTGAC
>JBBDXV010000462.1:0-5095 GCA_040902165.1 Pseudohongiellaceae bacterium | reverse complement strand
TTGGCTTCCGTTGGCAGCGGACTCAAGGTGTTGATGGTGGATCATCAGGATTCCTTTGTTCACAGCCTTGGCTCCTATGTCAGACAATGCGGTTCACAATTGCTTACCTTGCGTCCGGAACCAGCCAGAAATTATCTGCGCCGGGAGTCTGTGGATCTGGTCGTGCTATCCCCGGGTCCCGCCAGGCCTGCTGATTTTGCGATGCGGGAAACCCTGGCGCTTTGTCTGGCACAGGGGATTCCGGTATTCGGTGTCTGTCTGGGCTTGCAGGGAATTGTCGAATACTTCGGCGGCAGACTTGATTTGCTTGATTACCCGATGCACGGAAAACCGTCCAGGATCAGTCATCGTGGTGGTGTGCTGTTCAAGGGAATAGCGTCCAGCTTCAATGCCGGCCGCTATCATTCCCTGTATGCGGCTGAAGTACCGGATTGTTTGCGTATCACCGCGACCGACGAAGCCGGGATTGTCATGGCAGTCGAGCACGCGCACAAACCGATATTCGCGGTGCAGTTTCATCCGGAATCGATTATGAGTCTGGAGCAGGCCGCAGGACTGCAACTGGTTGCCAATACAGTAGAATACGTGGCCAGGCTCAGACAGATGAGCACAGATGGAAAAGGCAGGCTGAATGCATGATGAATGACAGTTGCCAACGGTTTATTTTTGTTGATCAGGATATTCGCGGAGAGATAGTCCATCTCGGTGACAGCTTTCAGACCCTGCAGAGCAACAAGACCTATCCCGGTCCGGTTGTGGTACAGCTGGGAGAATTTCTTGCTGCTGGCGTATTGCTGAGCACGACCATCAAATATCAAGGTCGACTGGTTTTGCAGGCGCGCAGTCAGGGACAGTTACCTCTGATTATGGCGGAGTGCACCCATGACCAATGTGTCCGCGGGATCGCCCGTTACGATGACCCGCCTGCCGGCAGCAGTTTCCGTGAACTTCTGCAGGGCGGCACCCTGGCCATCACCATTGAACCGGAAAAGGGTGAATCGTATCAGGGAATAGTAGCGCTCGAAGATGAGAGTCTGGCGGCGTCCCTGGAAAGTTATTTTGCCAGATCGGAGCAGTTGCCCAGCCTGTTCTTTCTGGCCTCAGAGCAGAATCGCTGTGCCGGTTTGATGCTGCAGCAGATGCCGCCGGGAAGGGTATTGAGTCAGCAGGATCGTGCCGGGGCATGGAGTACCGTGAGTCAATTGGCGGCAACCCTCGGCCGGCAAGAACTGCTGGATCTGGATAATGAAACCCTGTTGTTTCGTCTCTTCAATCAAATGGAGGTCAAGATTTTTACCCCGCGTTCCGTCCGGCATCGATGCAGCTGTAACCGGGAGCGTACCGCCCGCGCCCTGTTTTTGCTGGGGCGTGATGAAATCATGGAAATAGTTACTGAACAGGGTGGAGTGGAAATCGGGTGTGAATTCTGTGGCAAACAATACAACTTCGGTCCGCATGAACTGGATTTGCTGTTTGAACATCCTGATAGTGAGAACGTTCATTAGCGCTCTCGTCAAAATTACCCGGTACTATGCGCCCGTATTATTGCGCAGCCAGCTTGCCATTCTGCTGCCCGCCTGAATAATCCGACGACCGGAGATGTCCTTCATCGTCGCTACATATTGCCCGGTTAGCTGCACTGCCGGAGGTCGATTGCCAGCCGTCTCGGCTGCACTCACACCATTGCGCATCAACACTGTATAGACATTCGGTCCGGTGACGATCTCACGACTTTCCTGTAACCAGAGGGACCAATCTCCGACAGGATCATTCCGGTTTTCATTGATGAAACGTTCACTTGCGGTCAAGAGTGCTGCCAGGGTCCCGGCGTAATCAGTAGCGGAAAGGGCGCTATCCCAGCGGCCATGCAGTGATCCAAGGTCAGTGATGGTGTCATTGCCGCCGCGGTCGCCGCGCCGATGGATTGACGCCGAAAAGAGTGCGCCGCTATGCAGGGGCTGGTGCACATCACCGATCAAATGCAAAATCCAGCACAGTGCAATGGCGCGTTCAGCACCGTTGCCCGGTGTCGACGTATAGATGAAGCTGTTGTAATCCAGCGCAGTGATAATATGGCTGACCCGTTGTTCCTGGCGAACTGATTCGGCGTTAAACAAGCTGCGCTCCGGCAATGGTTCAACATCTATATACACATTGCCCTGAATAGAGGTGCTGCGACCGATCAGGTCACCATCGATGAAATGCCAGTTTGGTCTGCTATAGCGATCCCGTTCTGCTTTCGGCAGACCACGCGCGACATCAGGCCAATAGGCGGCTCGGCCGAGTAGCCATGACTGTCTCTGCCTGAGCGGTCCCGACCGTACCTCTACCGGCATGGCATCGATAAAGTCGGTCTGGAAGCGTGGGTGCTGGCGCAGAATCTGGTCGAGCGATTGTCGCGTCTGCTCATCGAGACTGGCAAAAGCGATATCAGCGGTCAGACGGTGGCCGGTTTCATCCCAGCCGGAAGCGTGTGTGCTACACAACACGAATAACACCGCCCAACAAAGCGGGGTAAACTTCATCATCAGACTTCCAGCCACTCGGCACGTACGTCATCGGCCTGACGCAGCGCGTCCGGGGTACCTTCATAGACCATCCGGCCACGACCCATGACATAGAGACGGTGTGAAATTCTCATGGCAATGGAAAGTTTCTGCTCTACCAGCAGAATGGCGATACCGCGCCGGGCTATTTCCTGCAGCAGGCTGCCTACCTGTTCCACTAACTTCGGCGCCAGCCCTTCGGTGGGTTCGTCAATCATGATCAAATCCGGGTCACCCATAAGCGTTCGACACATGCACAGCATTTGCTGTTCGCCACCGCTCAACACTCCGCCATGCACGTCAGCGCGTTCTTCCAGTTGGGGAAACATCGCAAACATTTCATCCATGCTCCAGCGACCTGTCTGTCTGGTTGATTTCATGCCGAGCAACAGATTCTGCCGCACGGTAAGCGTGGGGAATATGTCGCGATTCTCGGGTACGTAACCAATTCCCAGGCTGGCGATTTCAAAGCTTCGTTTACCGGCTATCTCCTGGCCACGGAAGCGAATCGAGCCGGAGGGCGGAACCTCGCCCATGATGGTTTTGACCGTTGTCGAACGACCGACGCCATTGCGCCCCAGCAGGCTTACGATTTCACCTTCCTGAACATTGAAGCTGACACCCTGAAGGATGTGGCTCTTGCCGTAATAGGCATGCAGATTCCTGACCTCAAGCATGCACTGCTTCCTCGCCCAGATAGGCTTCCTTTACCCTGCTGTTGTTGCGAATGGCAGCAGGCTTGTCGACGGCAATGATCTCGCCGTACACCAGCACTGATATCCGGTCGGCCAGATCGAATACCACGCTCATGTCATGCTCCACCATCACCAGAGTTTTGCCTTCGGTCACCTTGCGAATCAGTTCAACTGCATTGGCCGCTTCAGAATGACTCATTCCGGCGACCGGTTCATCCAGCAGGATGACGTCGGCACCTCCGGCGATGGCAATGCCAAGTTCCAGGGCGCGTTGTTGGGCATAGGCCAGCTGGGCAGCGGGGTAATGGGCTTTGTCCTGCAGGCCAATCTGTTCGAGGACAAGAGAGACCCTTTCATTCAATGCCTTCTGTCGGCCGAGCAGTTGCCAGAACGAATAGCGGTAACCCATTGACCAAAGCAGGGAGCAGCGAACATTTTCAAACACATTCATCATCGGGAAAATATTGGTTACCTGAAAACTGCGTGCCAGCCCCATTCTGGCGATCTGGTAAGGTGCCTTGTTCTCGATGTGCTCGTTGCGAAAGAGTATGGAACCTGAACTGACATGATACAAACCCGAGATCAGGTGAAACAGGGTCGATTTACCGGCACCGTTTGGTCCGATGATGGCATGCTTCTCACCCTCCATGATGTCCAGGTTTACGTCGCAGATGATCCGGGTTTCACCGAAGTTTTTGCAGACATTCTTCAGAGACAGTATTGCCATTAACCTGCCTCCCCGGTTTCAGCTGCCGGTTTGTTCGCTGCATCCCAGGCGCTGGTCAACTGCGGCAGTGACAGGCGGGTCGCGAAAAAGGAAGCAAAGGTCACTGCAGCAACCATTGTCCAGCTCAAGGCTCCGGCCGGGTTCAAGGTCAAAAAGAGAAATTGAATCTCGTGGTCAGCAGCATGCGCCATTTCCAGCAAGGCAATACTGCCGAAGAAAAACAACAGGGCAGGAATTCCGGTAATCAGATAGGGAATCACCAGACTGCGTAATTTGCCGTGGAACCAGGCCATCTGGTGCATCATGATAAAGCCGGCAAAACCTCGTGGCAGGAACATCACGGTCAAAACGAAAAGTATGCCCAGATAGAGCATCCACAGTTCCGTATAATTGCTGAGCAGGGAATTTATCAAAGTCAGCACGACAGCGCCGATGATCGGTCCGATGAAAAATCCAAGTCCGCCGATGTAGGCCATCAGCAAAACCCGCCCGGAGGTCACTGCATTCAAATTTTCCTCGGTGACGATTTCATAGTTCAATGCGAACAGACCACCGGCAATGCCGGCGAAGAATCCGGCCGCACAAAAACTGATAAATCTCACCTTGCGGGCGCTGTAACCGATAAATTCAGCCCGCACTGGATTGTCTCTTACTGCATTGGCCATGCGGCCGGCCGGTGTCTGGGTAAACAGATACATGAAGACGGTCGCGATAAAGGCCCATCCGGCGGCGAGAAAATAGACCTCCACATCCTGGGCAAAATCGACTCCGAACAACAATGGTCCGTAAGTGCGGTCTCCGCTAACGCCTTCTTCGCCACCGAAAAAACTGACGAAGATCAGCGAAGAGGCAGCCACCAGCTCGCCAATGCCCAGTGAGATCATTGCAAATACGGTGCCTGCCTTGCGGGTAGAGAAACTGCCGATAAAAACTGCCGCCAACAGACCGAACACGCCGCCGATCAGGGGAATCAGCAATACTGAAAAATAGACGGATTCATCCTCGATCATGAGCAGTGCGTGAACCGCCAGAAAGCCACCAAGCCCGAAATAAACTGCATGGCCGAAGGAAAGCATTCCGCCTTGACCGAGGAGCATGTTGTAACTCAGGGCGAAAACGATGGCGAT
>JBBDXV010000461.1:0-1682 GCA_040902165.1 Pseudohongiellaceae bacterium | reverse complement strand
GTCTTGGCGAAGCCCTCGGCCAGATATATGTGCAGCGTCATTTTCCTGAATCGGCGAAGCAACAGATGAACGAGCTGGTGGAAAATCTTCGTGAGGCATTGCGGCAAAGCATTGCCGAAAATGGCTGGATGGATGAGGCTACCAAAGAAGAAGCCTTTATGAAGCTGGAGTCGTTCCGGCCCAAGATCGCCTATCCTGATGAATGGGAGGATCTTTCCGCCATTGAAATCGTTGAGGGCGACCTGCTGAGCAACACCAGAAGTGTCAGGGCATTTCACTACTGGGACAATATCAATGATCTGCATCTGCGTACTGATCGTGAAGCATGGGGAATGACACCGCAAACGGTGAACGCCTACTACAATAGTTCGTTCAACGAGATTGTGTTTCCGGCTGGCATCCTGCAACCGCCATTCTTTGATCCGAATGCAGACATGGCCGTCAACTATGGCGCCATTGGTGTTGTCATTGGGCATGAAATGGGCCACGGTTTTGATGATCAGGGTTCCAAGTCGGACTCACGTGGCGTGCAGCGTAACTGGTGGACTGACAGTGTTAGACAGGCTTTCGATGCAATGACCACGATGCTGGCTGAACAGTATTCTGCGTTTGAACCAGTAGCGGGCCAGTTTATCGATGGTCGCTTTACCCTGGGGGAAAACATAGGCGATGTGGGTGGATTGTCCATGGCATATCGGGCCTACAAACTGGCACTCAATGGCGAGGAACCACCGGTCATTGACGGATTGACCGGGGATCAACGGTTCTTCCTTGGTTACGCCCAGGTGTGGCTCGCCAAAATCAGGGACGACGCCCTGGTGTCGCAGCTGAAGTCGGATCCTCATTCGCCGGCGGAATACCGCATCAATGGTGTAGTACGTAATCATGATGCCTGGTACGAAGCATTCGACGTTCAGCCGGGAGATGCACTCTATCTGCCTCCGGAACAGCGCGTGAGGATCTGGTGATGCAGAACATGAAACGCGAATCGCTTGTTGGAACCCATGTGAAGAAAGTAATCGCCCTTTGCTCGGTGTTTCTGGTCCTGGCGGCAGGCAGCCAGTCCGGGCTTGCTGCTGCAGGTCTGGAATATACCGCCCTTGACCGTTATGTCCATCAACCTGACTCTAACTATAAGTACCAGGTTATCAATACCATTGATGGCGAGGGATATACGACCTATATCATCGAAATGACTTCCCAGCAATGGTTGACCGAGGCTGAAGTGAATCTGCCAATCTGGGAGCACATCATGATCGTCACCCGGCCGGACACGGTGAGCAGTAATACCGGTTTTCTGTATATCACCGGTGGCGACAAGTTTGATGAAATTCCAGTTGCAGCGCCGCCAACAGATATTCGCCGGGCGATACAAAGCCAAACTGTGGTTACTACCTTGTTCATGGTGCCAAATCAGCCGCTGATGTTTGTCGGTGATGATTCACGCCAGCGCTCCGAGGATGAAACCGTTGCTTATACATGGGACAAGTACCTGCGCACGGGAGACGAGAAATGGCCACTGCGTCTGCCGATGACCAAGAGCGCAGTAAGGGCCATGGATACCATCACCAGCCTCATGGCAGATGATAATGGTAACGGTATTGACGTGGATCGGTTTGTGGTGGCTGGCGGTTCCAAGCGCGGTTGGACCACCTGGACCACTGCCGTGGTGGATGCGCGGG
>JBBDXV010000460.1:0-1687 GCA_040902165.1 Pseudohongiellaceae bacterium | reverse complement strand
TCTTCGAAATTGCCGCGGGAAACTTCGGAGATGATCAGCTGATCGGCAGCGACCCGATAGGTGCGAATCGCAGCATCAGACAGCAGGCCATAAAGAAACCAGCCGACGCCCGCTACAGCCACGACGATCAGGCCCCATTGCCACAGGGGGCGTTGCTTCTTCTCTATTACCTTGTCCATTGCCATGCTTCAGCTCTTCTCCCGAGGTAGGGACACTTATAACTTAATAACTTAGCGGCGTTAAGTTATTAAGTTATAAGTGTCCCTACCTCTATTCAATACGTCAAACGGATTGGCTGGGTTACTCCGCCCGCAGTGAATTCACCGGATTGGCCTGTGCCGCGATCCAGGCGCGTTGCATCGTGGTAATCACGGCCATAGCAAAAGTAACGAGTCCGGCAAAAAGGAAAATCAGCATGCTAACGTCAGCACGGTAGGCAAAATTGGATAACCATTGCTGCATCGCGAGCCATGCCAGAGGCCAGGCAACGACATTGGCCACCAGCACCAGCCTGGAAAAGTCCCAGGTCAGCAGGCTCACCAGATTTTGCACTGAGGCCCCCAGCACCTTGCGAATACTGATTTCCCGCGTGCGCCGTTCCGCGATAAAAGCAGTTACCGCATACAGGCCGAGACAGGCAATGCCGATTGCCAACACTGATAAAACAATGAACAGCGTAAACGTCCGTTCTTCACCTGAATAGAAAGCTGAATAGTTTGCGCTGAGGAACTCTCTTGCAAACTGAACGTCGGCCAGCAGTGTCTGCATAACCAGATCAATGGCTGCCAATGTCTGGCTTTGATTCTCCGCGCTGATCCGAATCATCATTACATTGGGGCTATCCGCCTGGATAAATGAAATCGACGCGATTTCCTGGCGAATGGATCCGAAATGTGCGTCCTGCACGACACCAACCACCGTATAGTCAGAGGTGAAGTTAATACCAGTGAACTGGCCTTCCTGGCGAAAGTGTTCACCGATGGCATCCTCGGGATTGAGATAGCCGGCCCGCCGTGCTGCAGTCTCGTTCAACACCACACCGCCGACCCTGTCAGTATTGGTCGGTGAATACATCCCCATAAAGTCCGAAGGATAGTCATCATCCAGCGCACGACCAGCAACAATTGGCATTCCCAGGGTGGAAAAATAATCATCTTCCACCATGACTGTTCTCACCAGCAGTGGTTGGTTTGAGTCTCCGCCGGGTGGAACTATGGCATCCCCGTCGGATAAATCCCGGGTAGGCAGGGTGGAACCACCGGACACCGCAATAACCCCTGGAACGTTGCGCAGTTCAGCTCGCAAAGAATTATAGGCAGACCAGGCAGGCACCGGCAATTCGATCGTCACCACATTTTCGGGATCGAAACCCAGAGATTTGGACAGCGCATAGTTGATCTGAGTGTTAACGATACCAGCCGCAATAATCAGTCCGATGGAAATCGAAAATTGCAGCACAATCAGACCGGAGCGGTATCGGGCAGAACTGACACCCTTAATGATCTCGCCTGATAACGCATCCTGCGGTGACAGACGCGCGACAGTGACCGCCGGATAGAGCCCGGCGCCAAGCCCGATCAGTACAGACATCAATACCAGGATCAGTATGCTGTCCCCGGCAATGACCAGTTCCGATGTAACCGATGCCGCCACCAGGGCATTGAACCAGGGCATCGCGATTTCGCAT
>JBBDXV010000459.1:0-1692 GCA_040902165.1 Pseudohongiellaceae bacterium | reverse complement strand
CCGGTTGCCGGGCAGGGGTTTAATCTGGCGCTGCGCGATGCTGAGGTGCTGGCAGTGAACGTTGCGCAGGCAATCAATGCGGGTATCTCACCGGGAACCATGGCAGAATTACAGCGATTTATCCGACAGCAGGAACGCGATCAGCATCGCACCATCGATTTTTCCCACTATCTTACGCGCATTTTTTCCAATGAACGGCCGTCACTGGTATGGACGCGCAAACTTGGCCTCGCAGCAATCGATTTGATTCCGGCACTGAAAAAAGAGTTTGCCCGTCAGGCAATGGGATTGGCAGACAGGTAGGGACACAGGTAGGGACACAGGTAGGGACACTTATTAGTTAATAAGTTAACGCAATTTGATCTATGAAGCCCAGCTCCCTAACCGTTAACTTATTAACTAATAAGTGTCCCTACCTGTAAGTGTCCCTACCTGTGTCCCTACCTCTAGTTCGATAGGGCGGTGCGGATTGATTCGATTCGATTTCGGTTCACGCCCATGTCGCTGTGACCGAGCCTCGATGCAGAACGCACATGCGTGACACCGGCGACCGGGTCAAACAAAAACTCGACATCATCGACAAAACCCATGATCCGACTGGTGAACTCGGCATAAAGATAATTCGGTTCTGCCTTGACGATATTGGCTGCGTCAAGATTCAACAGCACACTCTCCACCTGGTCGAGATTCGCCTGCAGCGGTGCAATGTAATGGCTTTCGCGATCTTCAAAGCTGCAGACACAGTTGGGAGAATCCGGGCAGCCAACCAATCGGCCATCAAGATTGCCGATATTCTGCGGTGGCTCACCGGCACAGGCAGACAACAGTGACAGACAGGCAAGAGTTAGACGCTTTTTCATATGCACTCCCGATGATGCTTCAGACTACCGTCATGCCCAGCCATTCGGCAATCATCGCCGGTCTGGACTCGCCTTCGATATCGACCACGACATTGTGTTTGAGCAGAAAGTATCCCGGTTTCTTTTCCGTTGCTTCCAGCAGGGTAAATCGAGCGCGTATCCTGGAATTGACTTTGACCGGCGTAATAAAGCGAACTTTGTCCAGTCCATAGTTGATGCCCATTACCGGATTCGCAAGTTTGATGCCGCCATTTTTGCTGCCCAGCATGCTTAACAGCGAAAGGGTCAAAAAACCGTGAGCAATGGTGCTGCCAAATGGAGTCTTGGCAGCCCTTTCCGGATCAACATGAATGTATTGAAAATCACCGGTGGCATCAGCAAATTTGTTGATGCGTTCCTGGTCCACCAGAAACCAGTCGGTTACGCCAACCTCTTTGCCAATATGGTTGCCCAGTTCGGCAGGACTTACGACATTACTCATGATTATTTACCTGATTGTGATTGCATCGCAGTCTAACAGCAAAAACCCGGCGGATGAAACGATGCAGAAGGACCCGCATGGCATTCATTCCGACCACACGTATAATGGGCGGCTATGACCAATAACCCAGGCAGGACAGACTTCGACATATTGATCGCAGGCGGTGGCATGGTGGGCGCCATGGCTGCCCTGGCGCTATCCAGCAAAGGTTTAAAGATCGCGTTGCTGGACGGGGTCGGATTCCACCCGGAAAAGGTGCCAGGTGTGCAAGCTGGATTGCATTTTGATTCCCGGGTCAGCGCCATTGCGCCTGCCTCACGACGCCAGTTTGAATCTCTGGGTTGCTGGTCC
>JBBDXV010000458.1:6917-11531 GCA_040902165.1 Pseudohongiellaceae bacterium | reverse complement strand
GCCCAGTCGCTGAAACCGCCCACATACTCCTTGATACGTCCCCTGCCCTCAAACACCATGATACTGGTGACGACATTGTCCATGAACCGACGATCATGGGTGACCAGCAGTACTGTGCCTTCAAATTTCAGCAGGATATCCTCGAGTAGCTCCAGGGTTTCGATATCAAGATCGTTGGTCGGCTCATCGAGCACCAGCACATTGGCCGGTTTGCTGAAGATCTTTGCCAGAATCGCGCGGTTCTGCTCACCGCCGGACAGGGCCTTGGCCGGCGTGCGAACCCGATCGGGCGTAAACAGAAAATCGCCCAGATAACTGATCGCATGCTTGCGCTGGCCGTTGATTTCAATAAAGTCCTGGCCACCACAGATGTTATCGATAAGATTCTTTTCCGGATCCAGTGTTTCACGCAATTGATCAAAATAGGCCACTTCAATTTTAGTGCCAAGCTTGACTGTACCGGCACTAGGTGTGAGCTTGCCCAGCAGAATTTTCAGCAAAGTGGATTTACCGGCGCCGTTGGCACCGACGATTCCGATACGATCACCGCGCACTACCTTGCCGGAAAAGTTTTTGATAATTTCCAGGCCGCCGATGCTATAACTCACATTAACGAGTTCAGATACAACCTTGCCGGAATCTTCAGCAGCACCCACTTTGAAATTTGCACCCTTCTGCAATTCCCTGCGTTGTTCACGCTCCCGGCGCATCGCTTCCAGTGCTCGCACCCGTCCTTCATTGCGGGTTCTACGTGCTTTGATTCCCTGGCGTATCCACACTTCCTCTTGAGCCAGTTTTTTGTCGAATAATTTGTTCGCGGTTTCCTCGGCGGCGAGCTGGGCTTCCCGAAAGCTGAGAAATTTTTCATAACTGCCATCGAACTCGTGCAAGTGTCCACGATCAAGTTCCGCGATGCGATTCACTACGTTCTGCAGAAAAGTACGATCGTGTGTGACCAGCAGAATAGCGCCACGATAATCCTGCAGCTGCTTTTCCAGCCATTCGATGGCGGGAATATCAAGATGGTTGGTAGGTTCATCCAGTAACAAAATCTCCGGCTCTTTCACCAGTGCCCTGGCCAGGGCTACCCGGCGACGCCAGCCACCGGACAACTCTGACATGAGTTTGTCTGCCGGCAGATGCAGCTGTGAAATGACTGTGTCGACTTTCTGGCTGAGGCTCCAGCCATGCCTTGCTTCCAGTTCACTCTGTACTTTTTCCAGCTGATCCAGATCCGTGTCTTCGTGCCCGGCTGTCAGATGGTGGTATTGCTTCAACAGTTCTCCGACTTCAGACAAACCGCTTGCGACCATATCGTAAACTGACTGGGTATCGCCTTCCGGCAAGGACTGCTCCAGCCATGCGACTTCTACACCAGGGCGCAGCCAGCGTTCACCACCGTCAGGTGAAACCTGTCCGGCGATGACTTTCATCAGGGTGGTTTTGCCGGTACCGTTGCGCCCGAGCAAACCGACCCTGGCACCTTTTTCCAGCTGAAAATCCACCGCATCCAGCAATACATGAGTGCCGAAATTGAGTGAGACTTTATCAAGGCGAATGAGTGGCATGGAGGTCTGTTAAAAGGTCCTGTAAAAAAGCTGCGCGATGATACGTGTAAAGCCGAAAACTAGCCACTAAATGACGACGAACCAGTCATTGACTACGGAAAAGATAGTCTTTACTCTGCCTGCAAATTAATTCTAACCCATGCCTTTATGGCATCTGGAAATCTGGAGAAAAGTCATGCGCATTCGCCGATGGATTGCTGCGGGCCTGGCCGTGGTCACAGCCGGATTCACGATCATGCTGGCACCGGTACTGGCACATCACGCCAGCGGGCCGTTTTACGATCCTGAAAAGCGGGTGGAACTCGAGGGAAAAGTAACCCGGTTTGTATTCCGCAATCCGCATGCGTTTCTGTATCTTGATGTTGCCGATGCGGGTGGTGCCATTACTGAATGGCAGGTGGAACTTGGTGCGCCCGTGAGCCTGCGTCGCACTGGCTGGACACCGGATACAATTACCATCGGCACCATGGTCAAGCTTTCGGGACAGGCCTCCCGTGCCGATGGTTCCCACGGCGTTTGTTGCGTACGCATGACCCGCGCGGATGGCAGCCCGATTCTTGCAGGTGGTCGGGTTGAAGAAGAACCGCAGCCACCTCGATAAGAGCCAGGAGAATTCATGAACTCAATTAATAAAGCAGCCAGCGCGATGGTGCTGTCACTGGCGATGGGATTCAGTTTCCCGCAACTGTACGCCCAATCTGACAACGTCGATATCCCGAATTTTGCCGGTGTCTGGGAAGGCGGTGGACGGGCACGACCTGTAAATGGCGTGAATGTACCCTGGACCGCGGACAATTTCCCGGTGTTGAATGAGAGAGCGGTCGCCTATCAGCAGGTGTTCGAGGAAATCATCGCACCCAAGTACGATTGTCAGCCCTCCTCGTCGCCAGCCATTCAATATGATCCCTATGCGATGCAAGTCACCCAGTGGCCGGATCGGGTTTTGTTTCGTTATGAAAAAGACGACCAGCTGCGCACTGTCTGGCTGGATGGCCGACAGCCCACCTCGCTGGATTTCAGTATTCAGGGGTTTTCCGTCGGTCACTATGAAGACGGCGCATTGTTGGTAACCACCACACACTTCGTATTCGATATTACCGGCTTTGATGATTACAATGGCATCCCCTCTTCATCACAGAAAGTGGTGAGCGAGCGCTACTGGCGCGATGGCGATGATCTGCGCATCACCCTGACTGTCGAAGACCCCATGTTCCTGCGCGCGCCTGTCTCCTATACCACACGCTGGATTCCAGCTGCCGAGGGTTACCAGCTGGTACCCTTCGACTGCGACCAGGAATCGGCACGCGCCTCGGTCCGCTTCTTTCCCTCCAAATACAAGTAGGCAGGCAGGGACACTTATAACTTAATAACTTAAGGAGATAATCAAGCTCAATACAATCGAATTCTGGGCTTAAGTTATTAAGTTATAAGTGTCCCTACCTACTTCAAACCGCCTCTCCGACCACCCCGATTCATTCGGCTGGATCTCCATATCACTGCATTGGATAACGGCGATTCTGATTATCGCTCTCTGGTTTATCGGTACCAGTATCGGTTTTCAGGCAGCGGAAGATGTCGACGCGCGCCGCGCCTTGCATGTCACTATTGGCTTGATCGCATGGTTGCTGCTGGCGGTGCGAATTCTCTGGCGGCTGCGGTCGTCTCATCCGAAAGCGCAAGGTCAGACTGATCGAATCCACAAGCTGGCAAGCGCGGTGCATTATTTTATGCTTGGCTTGGTGACAATCATGCTCGTGTCTGGCCCGGTATCAGCCTGGGCTGTAAAAGAAAGCCTTGTTTCTGAATTAGCCAGAAACGCTCACGCCGTTACCGCCAATTTTCTGATCATCCTGGTGATACTGCATATACTCGCAGGCCTGAAACATCTGATGTTTCATGATGACGAGACAGTTGCGAGAATTTTCAAACCGAGAAATTAGTTGGGAAACACAGGTAGGGACACTTATAACTTAATAACTTAAGCCCAGATTACTTTTACTCTGATCCTGATTTTTTCCTTAAGTTATTAAGTTATAAGTGTCCCTACCTGTTACAAATAGCCGGTGCCCAGAAAGGCAATCAGGCGGCCACACAGCAGCACACTGAACCAGAGAGTGAGTGATGCGTAGGCGACTGCCCTGGCCAATAGTGAGGTTTCACCATTGACTTCCCAGATCGGGATCAATGGATGCAACTTCCAGTAATAGAACATGGCATTCAAGCCGGCCAACAGCACCAACACCATCTTGATCTGAAAGCCGATGTTGACCGAATAGCTCGCCGGATCACCATAGAAGAACAGGATCCCGGTCAGCAGATTGATCGCAAAGCCGATCAGTACCAGCGGAATCAGCTGGTGGGTGGCTTCAAGACTGAAACTTTTGAAATGGCCTGTCAGACGTAAATCGATAATGAGAAGTCCACCCAGCAATAAAGAAAGCCCGATGAAATGGGATATCTCCAGCACCGGCCACAACCAATAGGTTGCTGCAATCCACTGATTCAGTGGACTGTCGAGCGCAATGGATGCCAGGGCTTGAAACATGGTGATTCCCGATCAGAGATAAGCGATTAAACGGCCGGTAATAATGGCGGCTGTCCACAACGACAGCGACACCGCCGCGATCATTTTTGTCGGTCTGCTGATTACTGTATTGCTGCCGGCTGAGGACAGTTCCCCCCGCAACCGCGTCTGAATAATGCCGGCCAGAATCATACCGGCGATGATGCAGCTGATCTTTAGCAGAAACGGAACATTGCCGACGAAAGTCACTGCCTGCGAAGTAAAAAGCAGAAGCCCGGAAATGGCATTGATGATAAAGCCGACCCAGGCCAACTTGCTCAGCGACAGGAAGGCAGCAGGGTTAAGTCCCCGAAACAAGCCCAGCAGGCGCATATCACGAATCGAGAATATGCCAACGACTACTGCGAGCCCGACAATATGGACACTCAACAACAAGGGATAGGCCCACAGGGACAGACTGACCCATAACGCCACCGGAGTCCCTTCGAGCCAGACGAACATCTTTGTCTCCCTTTCTTCTGT
>JBBDXV010000458.1:0-6817 GCA_040902165.1 Pseudohongiellaceae bacterium | reverse complement strand
TTTCTGTTTTCTGTTTTCTGTTTTCTGTTTTCTGTTTTCTGTTTTCTGTTTTCTGTTTTCTGCTTTCCGCTTTCTGCCTTCTGCCTTCTGCTTTCTGCCTTCCGCCTTCCGCCTTCCGCCTTCCGCCTTCTGTTTTCTGGATACTCGCTTCGTTATCTGGGTGGCGCTCCACCGACCCAGATCGGACTTGACCAGGCCAGGGCTTCATCTGCCTGACGAACGCGCAGGAAATAATAATCACCCTGCCGTGGATTGTCGCTATCGGTCAGCGAAAATTCTGCTTCCAGCGGCATGCTGGTATTGCGACTCAAGGTAATGCTGTCCTGATAACCGTCAAAGGACATAGACTGTATCAGTTGTGCATTTTCCATCATTGCTGCCGAAAGTGTAATCGATTGGCCAGGAATACGTTGATGTGTTCTGAGTGTCGGCGGACCCGATCCGGTTTCCTGCGAAGTCTCAAGATTTATCCGCACCGTCGCATCGGCTGAGGATTCATTGAATGAGAGTAATATCGTGCTGTGATCACCGCGGGTGAGTGTTGAAAATGAAACCCGGTTCGGATTGGCAGCATCCGGTCGCACATACTGTACAGACAAATTCTGACTATCGACCAGCGTTGCAGAGGCGAGTGTCGCATTCTCCACTTCCAGAGTTCCGCGCCAGTGACGCCAACCGCGGGGATTATCATCCGGGTGGTAAGGATAGGACTCGGAATAAAAACTTAATGCCAGATCATTGCCTCCCACTTCGTTATAACCCCATTCCTCCAGCACCTGCTCATTCTTGAACAGGGTCATCGAGCGAATCGGGGCGGTTCCAATCACCCGACCCTGTATTTCCCTGGTTTCATCGTAGGCCGCACGCTGGCCCATCGTGGTCCCGTTGACAGTCACATCAAGAATCATCCGGGCACCGCTGGTGGCATAGGTTCTGAGTGATTTCATCGCATCAAAAACCGCATCAGTGGTTTTCTCGCTGGCGAGTACCGCAGCGAGTCCGCCGCGCTGCGCAAGTGAGGCACTTTTCGGCATTGAATAGCCCGGCTTGCCGATATGATCATCCGAGGCGGCAACAAAGCCAACCATATGTCCATGGTTAAGATACATGCGGGCAAACCACTCAAAGGTACCGTGCATGGACATGATTTCCACCAGAGTCTCCATTTCCGGATCAGCCATTCGATAGTCACCCTTCTGATGGGCATGGGGAATGATCAGCACATCTTTCGTGTCATTCTGCTCGCGTAATCCCTGGTACAGACTGGACAGTACCGGATAGCGTTGGGACGCTACCCGTTGCCTGCCCTCGGGAGTGCGGAAAAGGATATTGTGATGACCACCCTGGGTCTGGGAAATGGTCCATTCGTAACCCAGATAGGTAAGAAAGCGCCCTTCCTCACCATACTTCTGCACCATGCGTCGAAGCAGCTCCCACTCGCTGTCATCCATCCAGACATCGTGCTCAGAGTGGGTAACAAAATCCAGCCGCGACTCATCCCGCGCAAACTGCATATAAGCGTCAGCAGAACCAATGCCCTCGGAAAATCCCGAATGACCGTGAGTTTCACCCCAGTAGATTCTGGTTTGCGGGTTCTCTTCTACCAATACCGGATTGAACTGCCCTGAAATCGTGCCATCGGCTGAAACAACCGAAAGGCGATATATTCCCGATTGCGGAAAGCTGAGAGTCACCACTGAAACCGCGGACTGCTGCGAAGCAACCTGTGCCAGCAGATTGTTTTGCTGATCACGAATCTCCCAGTCGGGTATGGCTCCCTGGGCTCGATTGCCATACTGGTCTGCGGCCCGCACCGACACTTCGAACTGTTCGCCAGGCGTTACAACAGAAGGCGCGAAGCCGGTGACTTCTGCTATGATAGAACCGACGACGGCAACCGGCTGAATCGGCAATGACAACCAGAGATCGCTGCCATCGAGATCAAGATAGACGGGGAACGGCATCTGCTCTGAATTAAAATCCGGCATCACCAGCCCGGGACCGCCACCCGAGGTATCGCCATAGGTAATAGTGACCCGGTCGCCAGGATCAAGATTCGCATCGGCCACGCGAAAAGCCAGCTGCTCCTGTGCACCGCGGAACCCACCATGCATGCCAGCCACTGGATAGCCCTCCGCGACAAACCGCACGGCAGGATTGTCGGAACTGATTGACAGATAATTGGCGCCGGATGAGTCAGTGACCTGATGCCGACCATGATTGGCGTTAAAGTGATTGGCTATCAGAAAGCCACCACCGACCTGCACGGCAGCCTCACCGACAGTATAGGTCTGGGTAAACGTGGCATTACTGCCTGCGACATAGGGTCCGGCTGGATTCACTTCCAGCCTGCCAAGCGCTCCGGGCTGTTCGTCGTGCAATACAAGCTCGGCAATAAGCTCATCCACTTCCTGCGGCGACGGCAAACCATAACCGCTGACACGCGAAACTGCCTGTGTCGCATTAACCGGAACATAACCACCGTTGAGGGCATAGGCATTGATCCAGTCAAGTACTATGGTCCCGCGTTCCACTGCAGTGGTTGCATCTGTGGGTGAACTTTGTACTGCGCTTTTCAACAACTCGACCTGCGCACGAAGATCAGCAGAAAGATAGTCATTGCCTCGGCTCGCCTGCCCGGGCGACTGTTCAGTTGACTGGTCAGTACAGCCAACGATCAGCAGAAGAAAAATCATCATACTCACGCGCATCGAGGTTCTCCGGTAACTCATAATTCGTGGTGAAAAAAAAGGCAGATCAATGATCTGCCTTTTTCTTTTCTTTCTTACTTTCTTCATACCGATTTACATTCTGATAGCGGACAGTGAATGTCCAGCCGATCAGGGGCTGGAATTAGTACCTGTCTGATCCGCGTACTTCCAGCGGGAAGAACCGAAGAACATCTCATCCCAGCTCTGCTCACCCCAGGCGACGTCGATCGAGGGATCCGGGTTGGCAGGATTCTGCGGTGAATTGTCGAACGCACCGACGGCAATCATTTTGGTGCCGGCCGGGATGAACTTGGGCGTGGTATAGCGGTAATTCAGCTGCCAGTTATAGTTGTAGTTGGCGATATTGATCAGTTCCTCTACCGTGCCATCCGGGTACTCTGCAAAGTGGCGCATGGACTTGCCACGGAAATGCATATGCGCCCCGTGACTGTAAAGATAGGCATCGCGCTCTACAATATAAGACGCAGTTTGCTCAAAGTGGGGACTATAAGCAGGAATGTCAGTCCAGATACGCCTACCGATACAGGCACATTGACCGGACATGAGTTCTTCGGGAACGACACCTTCCGGATAGAACCAGAGACCAATACGACTGCTATCTGTAGTCTCACGGCCATTGGTGGTGTAGTGCATGTTCAGTGCAATCTGTGAACCTTTTTTCAGCAGGCCGCCGGTATTGGGCTGTTCCAGGCGTGGCTGGCCACCCGGTACATAGGCAGTGATACTGGCCGTGTTTACTGGATCGTTGCGAATTCCGGTAGGCCCGATCAGGTCGTGAACCGTGTGGTGCAGTACCGCGTGGTCACCGGCTATATATTGTGAGCCACGAACCCATTTGTCTTCGTCGATATCAATGGGCAAATTGAAACGGATGTAGTCGAGTACGCCGGTAGCAGGAATATGCTGGGTCGGGATTTCGATCACATAGTCAGGTTCACCGAACGCCCACTCGGTTTCCGGCCAGGTCAGCTGGGCCAGCGGATCAGACTCCCCATCCACTGGTGCGCCGGCATCGACCCAGACAATCAGTTTTTGGACTTCGGTGTCTGTGAGGTTCATCGCGTTTTCGAAGTCACCAATATGCGGATCGACCTGGGCCGGTGGCATGCGCTTGGTCATAACGACTTCGCGAATCATCGGTGACCAGCCTCGGATCATCGCATGGCTGTCCATCGCAAACGGCGCAATACCGCCGTCACGGTGACAGCTGGCACAATTCTCGGCGATGATCGGTGCCACGTCTCTCTCATAGGAAACTGACGCAGAGGTGAATTCGTAACTTACAGGGTCACCCTGCATGGCAATCACAGGCGTGTTGACCGCTGTTCCAGCAATCATGGCCTGCATGGCCTGTTCCAGTTCAGAACCTACCGGGCCGCGAAACTCCACGGTAAATTTCCTTGGATCATAAAGAAATACTTCTCCGGTTTTATCGATGCCCAGTGCTTCGGAAACAACCTGAGCGTCATCCATCAGGATGGGTATGTCGATTCCAAGACCTTCGATTTCTGCCTTGACGACATTTCGATTTTTCAGACCTGTCGGATTAATCAGGAAAAACTCAATGCCCTGGGACTCGTATTGCGCTTTCAGCGCAGCGAACTCCGGCAACGCCTTGTGGGTTGCGGCACTGCCATTGGCCTGGACCAGCAAGGCTATTGCCTTGTGATCGTCGTACCAGCTCATGTGGTGAAAATAGCCGGTTTCGTCCAGCAGTGAGAAGTCTCCCACTCTTTCACCGGCACCGGCCATTGCAGGGAGGAATGCCAGCAAGCTGGTACAAACACTGCCTAATATGATTTTTTTCATGGGACTCTCCGTACACTTTTCGGTTTTTTTTAATTTAACGCCCCTAATGCCGCCCCCGTCATTAGCTTGCTGGACTGTATTCCTCGGACTGCGCTAATGCAATGAATTCCTGAGGATATTACCCCTTTTTTCAGGCAACTCTTTTGATTCCAAGCATTACTAAAGTGAATCAATCCATCAGCTGCTGCATCAGGTAGACCACCTGCATGGCATTGGTGCGGGCCAGCTGATTCAGATTGGCCCCGCCGCCATGGCCGCCCTCCTGATTCTCGAAATAGATAATGTCATGACCCTGTTCAATCATGCGCGCGGCCATCTTGCGTGCATGACCGGGATGTACCCGGTCATCCTTGGGGTTAGTCCACAGGAATATCTCCGGATAGTCAGCATCTGCTGACACATTCTGATACGGAGAATAGGCGGAAATAAACTCCCGATGGGCCGGAATATCCGGATTGCCATATTCAGCCATCCAGCTTGCGCCTGCCAGCAGCCGGTGATAACGGAGCATGTCGACCAAGGGAACGGAACTGATTATGGCCTTGTAAAGCTCAGGCCGTTGCACCATGACCCCGGTCACCAACAGGCCACCGTTGCTGCCGCCGCGAATACCCAGATGTTCGGCACTGGTAAGCCCGCTGGCGATCAGGTCTTCCGCTACCGCAATAAAGTCATCAAACACGCGCTGGCGATTTTCCAGTATCGCCGACTGATGCCACTGCGGGCCGTATTCACCACCGCCGCGAATATTGGCCAGCACAAAAGCCCCGCCGCGGGTAATCCAGGCCTGGTCCAGTGCGCCGACGTAGGATGGTGTTTCGGATACTTCGAATCCGCCATAGGCAGTCATTTCAGTGGCGGTTGTACCATCCATCGGAATGTTCACCGGCCGCACAATGAAATAGGGAATTCGGGTGCCATCCGCACTGCGAGCGAATTTTTGCTCGGTAACGAAATGACTCGCATCGAAGCGCGGTTGCAAGGACTTGACGATTCTCGGCTCCGTGTTGGCTTCAACCAGATAGAGTGTGTCAGGAACGAGAAAACTTTCATAACTGACCATGATCGTGTCGCTATAGTCATCAGCAGTAACTACTTGCAGCGCACCATTGCCAGGCAGTGCTACCTGTGACATAGCCCAATTACCCGCCACTGGTTCTGCTCGCAGCAGAATCGCTGCAACGTCTTTCAGCGCAGTGATATAGATCGCCTCACTGGTGATGGCGACACCACTGATGGCATCAATCCTGTTGTCGCTGGAAGGATCAAGGATGGTCGTGAGTCCGGTCGCGGAACCACTCTGCACGCTTTGCATCAGATCCATTGCAATCAGACTGCCCGCAGTATAGGTATTGCCATCAGGCGCGGACCAGTCTGTACGCAGGCGCACCAGCGCGTATGGACCCAGTGTACCTGACAGGATCGCATCGACAGGCAGTGGTAGTTTCGCGAGGGTCGCGTCGTTGTTCAGCAACCAGTTTTCCTCGGTGAAAAAATCCGGACCTCTGCGGACAAAAGTATGCTGGTTTTCGCCGTTTGAAATCGTATTGACGGAAACGCTGACATCCTGCCGTTCCACTTCGATAATCTGCTGTGCTGATTGCAAAGATGTGCCGCGACGCCACAGTCGCAGGGTTCTCGGATAGCCTGAATCAGTCAGGGAATCCGGCCCAAAATCTGACCCGATAATGAGTGTGTCTGCATCCAGCCAGTCCACCCGGGACTTGGCTTCGGCGACATAAAAGCCACCATCGACGAAACTGTGCTCATCCAGATCAAACTCACGCAGCACCACGGCGTCCTTGCCGCCATCACTCAATTGCAGCAGACAAAGTCCTGGGTCAGCAGGCAGACAGGTTCTACCCTTGTACACCCAGTTGGCATTTTCGAGATTGGCCAGGGAATCGATATCCAGCACGGTTTCCCATTGCGGATTATCAGTGGCATAACTGTCGAGACTGGTGCGGCGCAGGATGCCGCGCACGTGTTCGCTGTCCTGCCAGAAGTTGTAGACCTGGCCATTGATCAGGCCGGGGGCCGGAATGCGATCCTCCGAGGTGAGAATCGCGTGGATTTCCGCACGAATTGTCTCGAAGCGGGGATCACCCTGCAGCCTCGGCGCGGACAGCGCATTCTGTTCGGCAGCCCAGGCCAGTGCGCGGGCACCGTCTACTTCTTCAAGCCAGAGCCAGGGGTCATCATCAGTGTCGGTGTTCATTATTGCTGAATTCGAGGTTGTAGAATTTGTGATTGTAGAGTTTGTGGTTGCAGAGTTT
>JBBDXV010000457.1:6963-11649 GCA_040902165.1 Pseudohongiellaceae bacterium | reverse complement strand
GATAAATAGACAAGAGCGCTCCGGTTTTTATAGAATACGCGCTCAGTATGTTTTGCGCTGAAAATCCTGCACAAGGTTCATTCGAAGAAGCGGAGCGAGGACAATTCTTTTCTCCGCTTTTTTTTGCGCGCGAAAACCCGCCCGACATTAGGAGATAGCATTGGCTGAAACGGCTATTCTTGCCCTGGAAGATGGCAGCGTGTTCCGGGGCGTTTCTATAGGTGCGCAAGGAACCGCATCTGGAGAGGTCGTATTTAATACCGCCATGACCGGCTATCAGGAGATCCTCACCGATCCATCCTATGCGAAACAGATCATCACCCTGACCTACCCTCATATCGGTAATACCGGGACCAACGAAGAAGACAACGAGTCTGACCGGGTGTGGGCTTCGGGTCTGGTGATTCGCAATCTGCCGTTGCTGGCCAGCAATTGGCGTATGGAGCAGACTCTCAACGATTTCCTGCGGACCCAGAAGGTGGTCGCCATCGCGGAAATCGATACGCGTCGACTGACCCGGCTGCTGCGCGATAAAGGCGCACTCAACGGCTGCATATTATCCGGGCAGAACCTGAACGGGGGTGGGGAGCAGCTGGCACTGGAACAGGCGCGGGCATTTCCGGGCTTGAAAGGTATGGACCTGGCCAGGGTTGTCTCGGTTACCGAGCAGTATCGATGGAACCAGGGCGAATGGGTGCTGGAATCAGGTTACAACACGATCAGGCAGACGCGATTCAAGGTCGTGGCCTACGATTTCGGCGTAAAACGCAATATCCTGCGTATGCTGGCACAGCGCGGTTGTGACGTTACCGTAGTGCCAGCCATGAGCTCAGCGGAACAGGTATTGGCGATGCAGGCCGATGGCATATTCCTGTCCAATGGTCCAGGGGACCCGGAACCCTGCGATTACGCCATTAAGGCGATTCGCCAGTTTCTGGACACTGACATTCCGGTATTTGGCATATGCCTGGGGCATCAACTGTTGGCTCTCGCCTGCAATGCCAGAACTGTCAAGATGCCAACCGGACACCACGGCGCCAATCACCCGGTGCAGGATCTCAGGGATGGCAAGGTGCTGATTACCAGTCAAAACCATGGCTTCGCCGTGGATGAAACATCGCTACCGGCCAATCTCTGCGCAACCCATCGTTCGCTTTTCGATGCCACCCTGCAGGGGATTGAACGGACAGATCGACCGGCATTCGGATTTCAGGGTCATCCGGAAGCCAGCCCCGGACCCCATGATGTGGCACCATTATTTGATCATTTCATTCACCTGATGGAGGCGCGAAAGAGTCGCCAGGCCTGACGGTCACACACTATGCCAAAACGAAGTGACATAAAAAGTATTCTCATCATCGGCGCCGGTCCCATCGTCATCGGCCAGGCCTGCGAATTCGACTATTCCGGCGCGCAAGCCTGCCAGGCCTTGAAGGAAGAGGGTTACCGGGTAATCCTGGTGAATTCCAATCCGGCGACCATCATGACTGATCCGTCCATGGCGGATGCCACTTATATAGAGCCGGTGATCTGGCAGATTGTGGAAAAGATCATCGAGCGGGAACGACCTGATGCCATTCTGCCAACCATGGGCGGACAGACAGCGCTGAATTGTGCGCTGGACCTGAACAAGCATGGCGTATTGAAAAAATACAACGTCGAACTGATCGGCGCCAAAGTCGAAGCGATCGACAAAGCGGAAGATCGCGAATTATTCGACAACGCCATGAAGGCCATAGGCCTGGAAACCGCGCGACACGGGTTTGCGCACAATATGGAGGAAGCGCAGGAAGCGCTGGAGCAGATCGGCTTCCCGTGCATCATCCGGCCGTCTTTTACTCTTGGCGGATCCGGAGGTGGAATCGCCTACAACAAGGAAGAATTCGTCGAGATCTGTTCCCGCGGTCTGGAATTGTCTCCGACCAATGAGCTGTTGATTGACGAATCACTTATTGGCTGGAAGGAATTCGAACTCGAAGTAGTGCGCGACAGAAAAGATAATTGCATTATTGTCTGCTCCATAGAAAATTTTGATGCCATGGGCGTTCATACTGGCGACTCCATTACCGTCGCGCCGGCACAGACATTGACAGACAAGGAATATCAGATTCTGCGAAACGCTGCGATCGCGGTGCTGCGGGAAATAGGTGTGGACACAGGGGGTTCCAATGTTCAGTTTGCGATCAATCCCGATAATGGTCGCCTTATTGTAATCGAGATGAACCCGAGAGTATCACGCTCTTCGGCGTTGGCATCAAAAGCCACCGGCTTTCCAATTGCCAGGGTAGCGGCAAAACTCGCCATTGGTTTCACCCTTGATGAGCTGAAAAACGAAATTACCGGTGGCGCAACTCCGGCTTCATTTGAACCATCCATCGACTATGTGGTAACCAAGATTCCACGATTCACCTTTGAGAAGTTCCCTGAGGCCAATGACCGCATTACTACCCAAATGAAATCTGTTGGTGAAGTCATGGCTATTGGTCGGACATTCCAGGAATCACTACAGAAAGCATTGCGCGGGCTTGAGGTCGGTGTAAGCGGTTTCGACCCAAGGCTTGATACTGCTGATCCTGACGCCAAAGCAGTGCTCAAACGGGAACTGATGGAGCCAGGCGGAGATCGTATCTGGTACATAGCAGACGCTTTTCGCTTGGGCTGGTCGGTGAATACCATATACGAACTGACAGGGATTGATCCCTGGTTTCTGGTTCAGATTGAAGATCTGGTCAAAACTGAACAACTCGTCAGCAGCATGAAGCTTCCGGCAATAGACAAGTCGACAATGTTCGGTTTGAAGCGCAAAGGGTTCTCGGACCGGCGCCTGGCCGATCTAATGGGAATCAAGGAGCTTGAAGTACAAAAGACCAGACATGCACTTGGAGTGCGTCCGGTATACAAGCGAGTCGATACCTGTGCGGCCGAATTCAAATCCACGACCGCGTATATGTATTCCTGCTACGAGGAAGAGTGTGAGGCAGCGCCGTCCGAACGCAAAAAAATTATGGTGCTGGGTGGCGGGCCCAATCGCATCGGACAGGGCATTGAATTTGATTATTGCTGTGTGCACGCGGCACTGGCAATGCGGGAAGACGGATACGAAGCCATCATGGTCAACTGCAATCCGGAAACCGTTTCTACGGATTACAATATTTCCGATCGCCTCTATTTCGAACCAGTTACGTTCGAGGATGTGATCGAAATCGTACAGCTCGAAAAACCTTTTGGCGTAATCGTGCAGTTTGGCGGGCAAACACCATTGAACCTGGTAAAACGACTGGAAGCCGCCGGTGTTCCGGTTATTGGAACCACACCGGATGCTATTGACCGGGCTGAAGATCGCGAACGTTTCCAGCAACTGATAAACAAACTGGGATTGAAGCAACCGCCCAATTGCACGGTTCGCAGTGTCGCCGAGAGCGTGGAACAGGGCAGAAAAATTTCCTATCCTTTGGTGGTGCGACCGTCCTATGTGCTAGGTGGCAGGGCCATGGAGATCGTCTACAACGAGGACGAACTGAAACGCTATATGCACAATGCTGTTAAAGTTTCCAACGAGAGTCCGGTGTTACTGGATTTCTTTCTGAACTCCGCTATTGAGATTGATGTGGATCTGGTGAGCGACGGCAAGCAGGCCGTAGTAGGTGCGATCATGCAACACATCGAACAGGCAGGAATCCACAGTGGTGATTCAGCCTGTTCATTGCCTCCCTATAATCTCCCGGCAAGCGTGCAAGACGAGATTCGCGACCAGGTAACCAAAATTGCCATTGAACTGGGTGTTATAGGTTTGATGAATGCCCAGTTGGCCTATCAAGACGGCGAAATCTATATTATTGAAGTAAACCCGCGTGCTTCACGCACAGTACCCTTTGTTTCAAAATGTATCGGTATATCCCTGGCCAAGGTGGCAGCGCGTTGCATGACCGGCACCACCTTGAAGGAACAGGGCTTTACCAGGGAAATAATTCCAACCACTTTTGCGGTCAAGGAAGCGGTATTCCCGTTTAACAAGTTTCCTGGCGTAGATCCGATTCTAGGTCCGGAAATGAAATCGACCGGTGAGGTGATGGGAGTAGGGGTTACGTTTGCCGAAGCTTTTGCCAAATCCCAGGTCGGTGCCGGCGAATTGATCAAGACCAGTGGCACTGTTTTTATCAGTGTCAGGGACGCCGACAAGAAAGAAGCCCTCGAGGTCGCACAGCGTATGCACGATCTGGGATTTTCCCTGGTCGCCACCCAGGGTACTGCGAAAGTAATTGAGGCAGGCGGTTTGCCGGTCAAACCGGTAAACAAAGTCAATGAAGGCAGGCCGCATATCGTGGATATGATCAAGAATGACGAAATTCAGTTGATCGTCAATACTACCGAAGGCAAGCAGGCTATCGCCGATTCATCGGCGATACGTCGAACTGCCTTGCGTCATCGGGTCTTCTGCACTACAACGGTGGCTGGAGCGCTCGCTGTTTGCGAAGCGCTGCAGTTCGGGAATAATATGTCGGTCTACACCATTCAGGAGCTGCACGCAGCCCTCAAGTAATTCATCATGCAAAAAGTTCCGATGACAATTGTTGGTGCCGAGAGACTGCGCACTGAACTGCACGAATTGAAATCCGTTACCCGACCGCGGATTATTGCGGCTATTGCAGAGGCGCGGGCGCATGGGGATTTGCGGGAAAACGCCGA
>JBBDXV010000457.1:0-6863 GCA_040902165.1 Pseudohongiellaceae bacterium | reverse complement strand
GGGTTGACCAGTTTGACTTTGATCAACTCATGCGCAGTCAGGGCACGATCGATTTCCGCAAGGATATTTTCACTAAGACCTTTTTGTGCCACAGTGATTATCGGTTTCAGTTTATGCCCGATGGCACGCAGTTGTTTCTGGTCGCGATAGTTGATGGTCATGCAATGATTACCGGCGGTGTCTGGATGACGAATAATAACCCAGCTGGCGTAATTCAAGAATCTTCAATTTTATATACATGACTCCAGGTGGTCAGTAGCGGTGTCAAAATCAAAAAGCAGTAAAAACTGGCTTAAAGAACATTTTGGCGACAATTATGTGAAGCGTTCACAACAGTTGGGATACCGATCACGCGCAAGTTTCAAGCTGCTTGAGATTGACCAGAAAGACCACCTGTTAAGACCGGGTATGACCGTCCTTGATCTGGGTGCGGCCCCGGGAGGCTGGTCACAGGTGGCCAGCGGGAAAGTCGGTTCCGCGGGAAGAGTGATTGCCAGTGACATCCTGGCAATTGACCCTATTCCGGGAGTGGACTTCCTGCAGGGCGATTTTACCGAAGCGGAAGTTCCGGATCGGATAAGGGTGCTGATTGGTGACAGCAAAGTCGATCTTGTATTGTCAGACATGGCCCCCAATATCAGTGGCGTGAAAGCAATTGATCAGCCGCAGGTCATGTATCTTGCTGAACTTGCTCTGGAGCTCGCCCGCACGCAGTTGAAAGAAGGAGGCGGTCTGCTGGTCAAGGTGTTTCATGGCGAAGGTCTTGATGTATTCCAGGGTGAGCTGAAATCCTGTTTTCGCAGTGTAAGGGTACGAAAACCCGATGCTTCCCGGGCCAGGTCCAGCGAGATCTACCTCTTAGCCACGGGATTTATAGCGACAAATTGAACTTTCGTGCATTATGCAGCGTAATAATTTCAATGCTGTAAGCGAATTCGGGCGGCATCACACACTCCTGCCGTCTGACCAGAAACGACTGAGGCATTGGTCGAATTAATTTTTCCGGGGGGATAAGCCCTTGAACGACATGGCAAAAAATTTGATTCTGTGGATGATCATCGCCGGTGTATTGCTGACGGTGTTCAACAATATCAGCCAGGAACCCAGGGATGACACGCTAAATTATTCATCCTTTGTTACTGAGGTTCGCACCGGACGTGTGAGCGCCGTTGAAATAGCGGGCATCAATATTTCCGGTGTGCGCTCGGATGGATCCCAGTTTAGAACTGTGATGCCTTTGATTGGTGACGATCAGCTGATGAATGATTTGTTCGCCAATGACGTGGAAATTCGCGCCAGCGAACCGGAAACCCAAAGTATCTGGAGTCAACTGCTGGTGGCAAGTTTCCCGATACTGATCATTATTGCTTTGTTTTTCTTTTTCATGCGGCAGATGCAGGGCGGTGGCGCTGGCGGAAAAGGCGGCCCGATGTCATTCGGCAAGAGCAAGGCAAAACTTCTCGGCGAAGACCAGATCAAGATTACCTTCGCTGATGTTGCCGGTGTTGATGAAGCCAAGGAAGATGTTCAGGAGTTGGTCGAATTCCTCAAAGAGCCCGACAAATTCCAGCGTCTTGGCGGACGTATTCCACGTGGCATTCTCATGGTGGGTCAACCGGGAACCGGTAAAACTCTGCTGGCAAAAGCCATCGCCGGGGAAGCCAAGGTACCTTTCTTTTCCATTTCCGGATCTGACTTTGTGGAAATGTTTGTCGGTGTGGGCGCATCGCGCGTACGTGACATGTTTGATCAAGCCAAGAAACAGGCACCTTGCATCATCTTCATTGACGAGATTGATGCAGTAGGCCGCCATCGTGGTGCCGGTCTTGGTGGTGGTCACGATGAGCGTGAGCAAACCCTGAACCAGTTACTGGTTGAGATGGACGGATTTGAAGCGAACGACGGTGTTATCGTTATCGCGGCCACCAATCGCCCCGATGTTCTGGATCCGGCATTGTTACGCCCCGGCCGCTTTGATCGCCAGGTAGTTGTGAGTCTGCCGGATATACGTGGACGCGAGCAAATCCTGAAAGTACACATGCGAAAAGTTCCCATCGACGACAATGTGAAGGCGAGTGTAATTGCCCGCGGTACGCCAGGATTTTCCGGCGCGGATCTCGCCAACCTGGTGAATGAAGCTGCGTTGTTTGCTGCGCGCGCCAGTCGGCGACTCGTATCCATGGAAGAATTTGAGAAAGCCAAGGACAAGATCATGATGGGTGCCGAGCGCAAATCCATGGTGATGTCCGACAAGGAAAAACTGAACACCGCGTATCACGAATCCGGGCATGCAATTATTGGACGTCTGGTTCCGGAACATGACCCGGTATACAAGGTAAGCATTATTCCTCGCGGACGTGCTTTGGGTGTGACAATGTTTTTGCCAGAGGAAGATCGTTATAGTATCAGCAAGACTCATATTCTCAGTCAGATATGCAGTCTGTATGGTGGTCGCATTGCCGAAGAAATGACCCTGGGCAAGGAAGGCGTTACCACAGGTGCTTCAAACGATATCCAGCGCGCCACTGAAATCGCCCATAATATGGTTACCAAGTGGGGTCTGTCCGACGAACTTGGTCCGCTAATGTATTCCGAAGATGATCACGAGGTGTTCCTTGGACGTTCTGCAGGTACGCCGACCAAATCTGTATCAAGTGATACGGCGAAGGCGATCGACAAGGAAGTGCGACGGATTATAGATGAATGCTATTCCCGCGCCAAAGCGATGCTGGAGCAGAATCGGGACAAACTGGAACTGATGAAGGATGCTTTGCTCGAATACGAAACCATCGATGCCGAGCAAATAAATGACATCATGGGCGGCAACCGACCAAGGCCGCCTGCTGACTGGATCGACAAGGATGCAGACAGCGCGGGGCCAACTCAGGCTAAGAAAGAGAAGCCCACAAAGACCGACAGCAAAATTGGTGGTCCCGCCAGCGAACACTAGTTCTGCCGATTCAGTGTCTGACAAGGTTGTTCGGTGAGTCAATTCTTGAAACTTGGGGGTAGACAATTACAGTTGTCTACCCCTGTTGTTATGGGGATTCTGAATGTAACGCCTGATTCCTTCTCGGACGGTTCACTTCTGGCACTGAATCCTTCAACAAAGAATTTCCAGGTTGATGTCGACAAAGCGCTGCGGCAGGTGATCCGCATGCAGCAGGAAGGGGCTCTCATAGTTGATATAGGTGGCGAGTCAACGAGACCCGGCGCTGAACCTGTCAGCCTGCAGGAAGAGCTTGATAGGGTAATTCCTGTTGTTGAACGGATTACTGCCAATCTGGATATTTTAGTTTCTGTGGATACCAGTACCCCACAGGTTATTCGCGCTGCCGGCAACGCCGGTGCGGCATTGGTCAACGACGTCCGCGCGTTGCGCCGGGAAGGCGCGCTGGAAGCGGTGCTGGAAAATAACCTGTCAGCCTGTCTGATGCATATGCGTGGTGAGCCTGGGACCATGCAACAACACATACAGTATACGGATGTTGTGGAGGAGGTTTTCAGCTTCTTGCAACAACGGGTGAAAGAGCTCATCTCTGCCGGTATGGACAGAATGCGCATTGTCGTTGATCCGGGTTTCGGGTTCGCCAAATCCCTGGAGCATAACTTTGAATTGCTGGACAGGCTTGACCGGTTGCTTGCGCTGGAATTGCCGATTCTGATTGGTGTGTCGAGAAAATCAATGATCGGTCAGTCGACGGGCCGACCCGTGAATCAAAGGCTGGCAGGCAGTATAGCAGTGACTGCTCTGGCCCTGGAGCGAGGGGCAGGGATTGTTCGGACTCACGACGTAGCTGCCACTATGGATGCTATTAGAGTACACTGCCAGCTCAAAAAAGCAGCAGCCGGGAAAGAAAGGTTATGAATCTCCCCAATAAACGGTATTTTGGGACCGATGGTATTAGAGGAAGAGTCGGTGAGTCCCCTATAACTCCGGATTTCATGCTTAAACTGGGATGGGCTGCCGGCAAGGTTTTTGCGCAGTCGGGTAACGGCCGTAACAAAATTCTTATTGGCAAGGACACGCGTATCTCTGGTTATATGTTTGAAGCCGCGCTGGAAGCTGGTGTTACTGCGGCAGGTGTAGACATTAATCTGCTTGGTCCCATGCCGACTCCCGCGATTGCCTATCTCACGCGTACCTTTCGTGCTCAAGCCGGTATCGTTATCAGTGCCTCGCACAATTTGTTCGAGGACAATGGCATCAAATTTTTCTCCGGCGTCGGCACCAAGCTGCCGGACGAGATGGAACTGGCAATCGAAGCGCATCTGGACGAAGATCTGGTCACCGTTGCTTCGGATAAACTTGGAAAGGCGTCGCGAATCAATGACGCCGCGGGTCGCTATATCGAATTCTGTAAATCCACAATCGGTTCAACACTCAAGTTTAACGGAATGAAGATAGTCGTGGACTGCGCCAATGGTTCCACGTATCACATTGCGCCAACAGTATTCGAAGAGCTTGGTGCAAAAGTAACAGCCATTGGCGTTACGCCCAATGGTTTGAACATCAACAAGTCCTGTGGTTCCACCTATCCCAAATCCCTGTCAGAAGCGGTACTTGCGGAAGGAGCAGACCTTGGCATCGCGTTTGATGGTGATGGTGATCGCGTAATTCTGGTCGATCAGCATGGTGAAATCGTCGACGGTGATGAAATCGTTTATGTCATAGCACGGGACTGGCGCCGTCGAAGCATCGATTTTGGCGGCGTGGTAGGTACGTCCATGAGCAACCTGGGGCTGGAACTGGCATTGGACTCGCTCAGTGTTCCATTTGTACGTACCGATGTTGGCGACCGCTATGTGCTGGCCGAGATGCTGCAACGCAAGTGGGCGTTGGGCGGTGAATCTTCGGGTCACATCATTTGCCTGGAGTTGACAACAACCGGAGACGGAATTGTCTCTGCTCTGCAGGCACTGGAGGCTGTGGTCAACAGTGGGCTGTCGCTGACTGATCTGAAAAAGAAGATGCAGAAACTTCCCCAATGCATGATCAATGTACGGACCAATGGCCGCCGCTTCATAAATGATAACCAGAGCATACATGCCGCGATTACCAGTATCGAAAAGCAGCTCGGAAAACGTGGACGGGTACTGTTGCGTCCTTCCGGAACCGAGCCCGTGGTCCGGGTCATGGTGGAAGGCGAGAACGCTGAAATGGTGGACCGCCTGGCCAGGGAGTTGTCGGAAATGGTTGCCATGGAACTCGCCTGATCCGATGCTTCGAATGCAGGCTTGGTTGCAAGGCAAACCCATCTTGGTTAGTATTGGCGCCCCGTTTTAAGGGGTAAGAAAGCGCCCAGGTGTCGCGGAGATTCCCCGTAATGCGAAGAAAACTGGTAGCCGGCAACTGGAAAATGCATGGTTCAAGGCAGTTTGTCAGGGAGCTCTTGCAGGACCTGGTCGAAAGGCTCGGCGAGTTGCCCCGGCAAAAGGATATAGCGGTCTGCCCGGCAACGATTCATTTGCCACTGGCAGCGCAGCAATTACAAGGGAGTTCCATTGCCCTTGGTGCGCAAAATGTTTACTGCCGGTCGGAAGGTGCTTTTACCGGAGAAGTATCAGCACCGATGTTGGTGGAATACGGCGTCAGGTTTGTGCTGGTGGGTCATTCCGAGCGACGCCAGCTGTTCGCTGAAACTGACGAATTGGTGGCGGAGAAATTTGCCGCTGTCCAGGCGCAGGGAATCACCCCGGTATTGTGTCTCGGTGAAACCCTGACGCAAAGGGAGCAGGATAAAACGACGGAAGTGGTGTTGCGGCAGTTGGTTGCGGTTGTGGATCTGGTAGGAGTCGACAGGATGATTGACTCTGTGATCGCCTACGAACCGGTCTGGGCTATAGGAACCGGCAGGACTGCAACGCCGGACCAGGCACAGGAAGTACATGCCATGATCCGGGAATATTTGCGGTCAAGGCAAAAAGAAGTGGCCGATCGTGTCCGAATTGTTTACGGCGGCAGTGTCAATCCAGGCAACGCGGCTGCGTTGTTTGCACAACAGGATATAGATGGAGGTCTGGTAGGGGGCGCGTCCCTTAAACCGGACGACTTTGCATCAATTTGTAGAGCTTTGGATTAATTCAATGGAAACTCTGGTTATCGTCGTTCACGTGATTGTGGCCATTCTGATCGTCGGCCTGGTATTACTGCAGCAGGGCAAGGGTGCGGATGCCGGTGCCTCATTTGGTTCGGGTGCCTCCCAGACGGTTTTCGGTGCATCGGGCTCCGGAAATTTTCTTACCCGCGCAACAACTGTCGCCGCGACTATTTTCTTTGTCACCAGCCTGTCACTGGCGATTTTTGCCAAAAACCAGGCTGGGTTTAGTACCACCGAAGGCTTGCCGGTAGTAAATCCTGACTTGCTTCAGGAGGCTATTACACCACCGCAGCTTGATATTCCGCAGGTGGAAGTTACACCGGATGCGGCGCCGGCTGATCAGGATGTTCCGGCACTTCCTGGCGACCCTGTCAACTAGGACGATCGATTCGCGTAGCCCATCTTTATGAATTGCCCAAGTGGTGGAATTGGTAGACACGCTATCTTGAGGGGGTAGTGACTCCGGTCGTGCCGGTTCAAATCCGGCCTTGGGCACCATAATTTTCTCCAGTGAGTGACGGGAATAACCCCGATAAAGGGCGGAAACCGCCTTTTTCCCGTGAAACCCGCGTCGCGCTTGACCTTGCGGCCCACACATCCTTATAATTCCGACCCCTTGTGACCCTGGCATACTGTTGGTGCATTAGTAAAAACCAACGGGAAAACAGAAAGTTATAAGGTCATGCCAGCCAGATGGACTGGAATCGATTGCGGGGTGGAGCAGTCTGGCAGCTCGTCGGGCTCATAACCCGAAGGTCGTAG
>JBBDXV010000456.1:0-11651 GCA_040902165.1 Pseudohongiellaceae bacterium | reverse complement strand
CGGCCCGGGAAAAAGCCCGCCAGACCTTGCAGGAAGTACGGTCGGTGATGGGGCTGAGTTATTGACAGCCAGGACAGGAGATACAGCTTAATTGAGATTCGAATAGTGATAGAATCCGGGCCTGGACAGATAACTAAAAGTGAATCGGTTTGACAGCTTCAGACATCAATTCTGCTGACCAGCCTGCTGACGCCGTCGAGCAAACGGAAACCCGGCTGGAGAAACAATTGGAAGACCAGCCCGGACAACAGGAGCTGGCATTCGCGTGGGTTGCCGGCAAAGCAATCACCGAGATGCCCCAGGATCTGTATATCCCTCCCGATGCGCTGGAGATTTTCCTCGAAGCATTCGAAGGGCCACTTGACCTGTTGTTGTATCTGATCAAGCGACAAAACATTGATATTCTCGAAATCAATGTAGCGGATATCACTGACCAGTACATGGCCTATGTCGACCTGATGGAGGCAGCTCAATTTGAACTGGCGGCTGAGTACCTGGTCATGGCAGCCACCTTGGCAGAAATCAAGTCGCGAATCCTGTTACCCAGACAGTCGGAGGATGACGCGGAAGAAGATGATCCGCGCATGCAGCTGATCCGTCGACTGCAGGAATATGAACGATTCAAACAGGCGGCTGAAGACATCAACGATCTGCCGCGCATGGAGCGGGACTTTAGCCCGGCAACTGCCGGGCTTCCCCAACTGGAACGGGTTGTACCGGAGCCGGATGTCGATTTGCGTGAGATCTTGATATCCCTGGCCATGGTGTTGCGTCGTGGAGAAATGTTTGAACATCACCATATTCAACGCGAAACCCTGTCGACCAGAGAAAAAATGTCAGAGATTCTGGTGCGTATATCGGCGCATAAATTCGTACCGCTGGTTTCATTGTTGTTGCGCGAGGAGGGCAGGCTGGGTGTAGTCGTAACCTTTCTGGCGGTAATGGAGCTTATGAAGGACTCATTGATTGAAATTGTCCAGAGCGAACCGTTCGGTCCGATACATATCAAGGCGCGCAGTTAGCAGGCAAGCAGAACCAGAGTAATTGATCAGCAGGCAGATGAAACCATGAGTGGTGTTGATAACAAGATTAAAATGATCGTAGAAGGGTTGCTGCTGGCAGCGGGGAAACCGCTGAGCCTTGACACCATCACCGGAGTTTTTACCGATGATGAAAGACCGGATCGCAATGAACTGAAGCAGGTCATGCAGGCTATCGCCGCCGATTGCGACGACCGCGGTTTTGAACTTAAGGAAGTCGCTTCCGGATTTCGATTCCAGGTCAAGCAGGATCTGAGCGAGTGGATTGCCAGACTCTGGGAAGACAAACCGCCGCGGTACAGTCGTGCATTGCTGGAAACGCTTTCCCTGGTTGCGTATCGTCAGCCAATCACGCGCGGTGATATAGAGGAAATAAGAGGGGTCGCCGTAAGTCCTCAAATAATTCGAACGCTACTTGATCGGGAATGGATACGCGTAGTGGGGCATAGGGATGTCCCCGGTCGGCCCGCCATGTTTGCCACGACCAAACAGTTTCTGGATTACTTCAATCTGAAAAGTTTGCAGGAATTACCACCCCTGTCCGAAATCCGTGAGCTGGCAAAGAACCGTGAAGAGTTTGATCTGGAAGATGATCTGGCCGAGCGTAACGTACTCGAGTTGCCGGTCGAAGCCGAGACGGTCACCGGTTTGGAAATCAATCAGGCTGATGACGAGGAGCTGCTTGATGAAGAAGAGGCGCTGGCGCTTTCCCGCAAACCCCTGGATGAAATTTTGGGCATCGTTCCGGAACCCGATGAAGACGAAGAGTGGGAACAGGAGCTGGCTGATGAACCCGAGCCTGGCGCACCTGGCCTGAGCCGGGATTGATTCCTTTCACAGGTCTGTGACTGACCTCCATTTATCCGATTTCCCGGGCTACCATGAGTGAAAAATTACAGAAAGTACTTGCGCGGGCCGGTTTTGGTTCGCGAAGAGAGCTGGAAACCTGGATTACAGAAGGGCGGATCAAGGTAAACGGAAAAGTCGCTACGCTTGGAGACCGGGTAACCGACAAGGACAGAATCCTGGTAGATGGCAAGAAAATGGCGCCGCGCAAACAATCCAGTGAAAAGTGCCGGGTGCTTTTGTACAACAAACCCGAAGGTGAGATATGCACACGCAAGGATCCGGAGGGAAGACCAACAGTTTTCGATCGATTGCCGCCGCTTAAACATGGACGCTGGGTTGCGATTGGGCGCCTGGATTTCAATACCAGCGGTTTGTTGCTGTTTACCACTGATGGTGAACTGGCCAATGCATTGATGCATCCATCCGCCGAAATTGAGCGCGAATATGCGGTTCGGGTGCTGGGCGAAGTAAACGAGAACAAGATCAAGGCGATGCACGAAGGCGTGCTTTTGGACGGCGAATTGTGCCGCTTTACCGATATACAGCATTTTGGTGGCAGTGGTGTAAATCAGTGGTATCACGTTGTGATCATGGAAGGTCGAAATCGCGAAGTCAGGCGCCTGTGGGAATCACAGGGATTCAAGGTGAGTCGTTTGAAGCGAGTCCGATTTGGACCGATATTCATTCCCAGTGTGGTGACCCGCGGAAAACTTCAGGAACTGCCGGCAGCGGAAATCGAGAAGTTGCGGAAACTGGTTGAGCAGAAGAAATAAATCCTGACTCTGCCAATGGTTTTTCATCTGGTTTCATAAACAACCGGCAGCAAACCTGTTGAACAGACCTGTCAGGATCATTCCACCGGGAATTCAAAGGTTCTGGCGTCCACGGCCTGACCGTGAATTGCGCTGCTATCCGGCCCCATAAGAAACAAATATACCGGCATCAGGGATTCCGGTGTCGCTACGCTTTCCGGATTTTCTGCAGGATAAGCCTGTTTGCGCATGTCAGTGCGAGTAGCACCGGGATTGATACTGTTGACCCTTACCCTGGAGATAGTACCCAGCTCTTCTGCCAAACCCTGCATCATTCCTTCTACGGCGAATTTTGACACGGCATAGGCACCCCAGTACGCGCGTCCGACACGACCTACCGACGAGGCAGTGAAGAGAATGCGTCCAGCCGGTGCCTGTATCAGGGCTGGCATTAATGCTCTGGTCAGCAGAAACGGACCGTTGACGTTTATTTGTATTACCTGCTGCCAGTCCTGCCAGGGATAAAACTGTAATGGCGTTCTGGCGCCAAGCATTGCTGCGTTATGCAGGAGGCCGTCCAGGCAAGGAAATTGTTCGGATACAGATTCCGCGATCGCCGTATAGTCAGGCTCGCCTGCAGCAAGAAGGTCAAGTGGCTGGATTACGGCGCGACCAGGGTTCAAGCGCTCAATCGAATCATAAACTGCTTCCAGTTTGCTCACTGTGCGTCCGGACAGAATCACCGTTGCGCCGTGTGCGGCAAAGCTTTGCGCTGCGGCGCGGCCTATGCCATCACCGGCGCCAGTTATCATGATGACCTTGTTACTTAGCAACCCGGCTTCGGGATGATAGTTCAACATTTCAGGGTTCTCATCAGGCGAACTTCAGAATCCCTAACAACCCTTCGAGGTCGTTTGGGTTTCTTATGACAAAATCTGCATTCCACTCCTCAATCCTGTCATTTTCACCGAGATAACCATAGGCGGCAGCGATCGCGATCAAATCGGCATTCTTGGCTGCCTGCATGTCTCGAATATGGTCGCCAACATAGACTGTACGTTCCCGGTCACAGGACAGTTTTTCGCAAGCCAGAAACAAGGGTTCGGGATGTGGTTTCCGGTTGGTGACGTGATCGGGACAGACAAGGACATTACAGCGTTCACTCAAACCAAGTTGTTCCAGCAGGCGCAGGCTGTATTTTTCCGGTTTGTTGGTAACAATCCCCCAGAGGATTCCCGCAGCCGAAAATTTCTCCAGCAATTCATCCAGTCCCGGATAAAGTGCTGCCTGGGTGTGCAGCAATTGCTGATAATACAAATCCAGCAAGCGCTGCAGCAGTCGCTCAAATTCCGCTGCTCCCTGCTCCAAACCGAACCCCAGTCTTATCAGGCCGCGGGCACCATCGGATACCGTTTGACCGATGCGCTGCGGGTCGATCCTGGTGATTCCTTCCTCATCCATCAGGGAATTCAGGACCAGGACAAAATCGGCGGCGGTATCAATCAGGGTGCCATCCAGGTCGAACAGAACACATTCAATGGCGGTTTCCAATGCGGTCATTGAGGTTCTCCGGCGCGGCGATAGACCGCAAGATAATTCACATCCAGATCAGGCTGCATTGAATATTTCCGGGTCACAGGGTTGTAGCCCATACCGATCTGGTCACAAAGGTCGAGCGCGGCATCACGACACCAATGCGCCAATTCCGAAGGCTTGATAAATTTGCGGTAATCATGGGTGCCTCTGGGCAGCAGATGCAGGACATATTCGGCACCCAGGATCGCAAACAGATAGGCTTTGGGATTGCGGTTGATCGTGGAAAAGAATACCAGGCCACCCGGTTTGACAAGGGTATGACAGGCTTTTACCACTGACTCCGGTGAGGGGACATGTTCCAGCATTTCCAGACAGGTAACAACGTCGAAGTGTCCCGGTAATTGCGCGGCCAGTCCTTCTGCCGAAATTTTGCGGTAATCGATATTCAGGCCGCTTTCCAGCTGATGCAGTCGAGCCACCGACAGGGAAGCCTCGCCAAGATCAATCGCGGTGACCCTGGCACCATGATGCGCCAATGCTTCCGCAAGGATGCCCCCTCCACAACCTATATCGAGCACATACTGGTCTGCCACATTGATCTTGTTATTGATGTAGTTAACTCGCAGGGGATTGATATCATGCAGCGGCTTGAACTCGCTGTGTGGGTCCCACCAGCGCGCTGCCAGAGCTTCAAATTTTCTGATTTCCAGGTCGTCGACGTTCATAACGGTAGCGCCTGATTTGCAATCCTGATTTGCCACTGATTCGCGATACTTCTGACGGCAGACAAGTCCAGCGTAAGCAGTGCTCCCTGCTGCACTATCGCCTTGCCCGCGATCCAGACGTGCGAAACATCGCTGGCACGGCAGCTGTATACGAGGTGAGAAACCGGATGGTAAAGGGGCCAGGCATTTGCGGATTGCAGATGGACTGCGGTCAGGTCTGCATACTTTCCAATTTCGATACTGCCGATCTGATCGTCCAGCCCCAGGGCCCGGGCGCCACCCATGGTTGCCATTTCCAGAGTCTGACTGGCAGACATCGCCGTGGCATCGCCTGACACGCCCTTGCCCAGCAGCGCGGCAGTGCGCATCTCGCCAAACATATCCAGATCATTGTTGCTGGCACAACCGTCAGTTCCCAGCGCCAGATTGATACCGGCTGTCTGCAGCGCGGCGATCGGACAAAAACCGCTGGCCAGTTTCAGGTTTGATTCGGGACAATGAATGACATGGGACCCGTATTTGGCAAGTGTGTCTATTTCGGCCGGTAAAAGCTGGGTGGCGTGAATGCAAAGCAATCGCGAGCTTAAAAGTCCCAGGTTTTCCAGGCGTTGCAGCGGCCGTTTACCTGTGGCGGCGAGGGAATCGCTGACTTCCTGGGCAGTCTCATGAACGTGCATGTGAATCGGAATATCAAGTTCTTCTGCCAGGGTACGTATTTTCTCCAGCGGTGCATCCGAAACTGTATAAGGCGCATGGGGGCCGAAAGCAGTGGAAACCAATTCGCTGTTGCGGAACATATCGTGCAGCTGTGTGGCCTTGAAGATATATTCCTCAGCGTTCTGCGCCCATACGGTCGGAAAGTCCAGAACTGGACTGGCCAGTTGCACACGCATGTGGGCGGCAGTCGCAGTGCGTCCTACTATATCAGGGAAAAAATACATATCGGCAAAGCAGGTGGTACCGGACAACAGCATCTCGGCGATTGCAAGTTCGGCACCGTGATGGACAAATTCTTCGCTTACCTGCGCGCTCTCTATTGGCCAGATATGCTGTTCCAGCCACTGTTTCAACGCAACGTCGTCGGCTATTCCCCGGAACAACGACATCGGCGCGTGACCATGGGCATTGATCAGTCCGGGAATCAATATATGGTCGGACAGGGTTACCGTTTCCATTGCGGAAAATCGCCGTTCACACTCAACCTGGGGAAGGATTTCCAGGATTCGTTTGTCACTCACCACAACGGCCTGGTTCTCCAGCATCCGGCCACTGGGTACCACCGGCACCAGCCACCTTGTATTGATAATCAGGTCCACCTGTTGCGGCGGGGCGCCGGGCTTTTCTGTCATTGCCAATCGACCTGTTTTCGGGGTCAAAAAAGAGCCCGGGATTATAACGTTTCAACGCCAAAATAGCTTGCTCGAATTGGTTTCCTCACAGAGCAGGGAACTCCATGAAAAAAAAGGAAATTTTCATCAAATAAAAGCCGCTTTTTTGGTGTCAGAAAAGGCCGGTTCTGTGATAGGATAGCGCGTTTTTGCCGGGGCTCATTTGGCAGCTTTAACAAGGTTGGAAATCAGTCGATTTAAAGGATAAATAATTGAGGAAATCGGGGCTTTATGTCTGAGTTTGCAAAGCAGGTTTTACCCGTCGCGCTGGAAAGTGAAATGCGTGAATCTTATCTCGCTTATGCGATGAGCGTGATAGTGGGGCGAGCTTTGCCGGATGTTCGTGACGGCCTCAAGCCGGTGCACCGCCGGGTATTATATGCGATGAGCGTTCTGTCCAATGACTGGAACAAGCCTTACAAGAAATCCGCTCGCGTAGTCGGGGATGTGATCGGTAAGTACCACCCCCATGGTGACACGGCCGCCTATGACACTATTGTCCGTATGGCACAGAATTTTTCCTTGCGCTATCCGCTGGTGGATGGACAGGGAAATTTTGGTTCCGTGGACGGCGATGCTGCTGCCGCCATGCGTTATACCGAAATTCGCATGTCAAAGATTGCCCATGATCTGTTGGCTGACCTTGAAAAGGAAACAGTCAACTTCTCACCAAATTATGACGGCACAGAAAATATTCCTGATGTATTACCAACCCAGATACCGAATCTGCTGGTCAACGGTTCATCCGGTATTGCAGTCGGCATGGCAACGAACATACCACCGCATAATATGAGTGAGGTCATCGGCGCCTGTCTCGCATTGCTGGACAATCCAGCCATAGAAATTGAAGGGCTGATGGAACACATAAAGGGTCCGGATTTCCCCACGGCGGGTATTATCAACGGCCGCGCAGGTATTGTGCAGGCGTATAAAACCGGTCGCGGCAGAATCTATATAAGGTCCCGCGCCGAGGTCATTGAGGACGAAAAATCCGGCAAGGCCACCATCATCGTTACCGAAATTCCCTATCAGCTGAACAAGGCGCGCCTCATAGAGCGAATTGCCGAGCTGGTCAAGGAAAAGAAACTGGAAGGAATTACCGAGTTGCGCGACGAGTCCGACAAGGACGGTATGCGCATCGTAATTGAATTGCGCAAGGGTGAAGTTGGAGAGGTAGTCCTTAACAACCTCTATGCCCAGACCCAGATGCAGTCGGTATTCGGCATTAACATGGTCGCCCTGGTAGACGGGCAGCCACGTCTCCTGACTCTGAAAGTAGCGCTGGAAGCTTTTATCCGGCATCGCCGGGAAGTGGTTACCCGGCGCACTTTGTTTCTGTTACGCAAGGCCAGGGAAAAGGGGCATATTCTGGAAGGGCTCGCTGTAGCGTTGGCGAATATTGACGCCGTAATAGAACTGATAAAAAGCTCTCCCAATTCTGCTGAGGCCAAGGAGAAATTGTTAGCTAGATCATGGAAGTCAGACAGCGTTCTGGCGATGCTGGGTGAAGCGGGGTCTGATGCCTGTCGACCGGACGAGCTGGATGAAAAGTTCGGCCTGAAAGGCAATGAATATTACCTTTCGCCCGAACAGGCTCAGGCCATCCTTGATTTGCGTCTGCACCGTTTGACCGGGCTTGAGCATGAAAAGCTGATCAATGATTACAAGGAACTCTTGAGACAGATTACCGATTATCTGGAAATCCTGGAGAACCAGGATCGCCTGTTATCGGTGGTGCGTGACGAATTAAACCGGGTCAATCAGGAATATGGCGATGCGCGTCGCACCGAAATCGTGGAATCCCATCTGGATCTTACCACCGAGGATCTCATCACTGAGGAAGACCGGGTAGTTACCATTTCACAGACCGGCTACGCCAAGTCTCAACCGCTAACGGATTATCGGGCGCAGCGTCGCGGCGGTGTAGGTAAAGCAGCGGCCACGGTAAAGGATGAGGATTTTGTTGAACACCTGCTGATCGCCAATTCCCATGACACGCTGCTGTGCTTCAGTTCGACCGGAAAGGTGTATTGGCTCAAGGTATATCAGATTCCCCTGGCCAGTCGGACATCGCGAGGCAAACCCATCGTCAACATACTACCCTTTGAAGAAGGTGAACAAATCACCAGCATGTTGCCTATTACCGAATACAGCAAAGATCATTTCGTTTTCATGGCAACCGCCAACGGCACAGTCAAGAAAACCGAGCTGACAAATTTCTCCCGGCAGCGCAGTGTCGGATTGCGTGCCATTGAGCTTGATGAGGGGGATATGCTTGTGGGTACGGCAGTTACCGACGGAAAGCAGGATGTCATGCTGGTTAGCAGCAGCGGTAAAGCTATTCGTTTCAAAGAGAGTGATGTGCGGCCAATGGGGCGCACAGCGAGGGGCGTAAAAGGCATCAGGCTCGGATCTGGCCATCAAATGATCGAGCTGATTATTCCTGAGGCCGGCAAGCAAATTCTGAGCGTCAGTGAGAACGGCTATGGCAAGCGCACCGAGGTTGAGGAGTTCCCTGTCTATGGGCGCGGCGGACAAGGAGTAATTTGCATGCAGACCAGCGAACGCAATGGCCAGGTTGTTGGTGCGGCTCAGGTGTTTGATGGCGATGAAATCATGCTAATCTCGGACAAAGGAACCCTGGTACGCACCAGGGTAGATGAGATTTCCCTGCAAGGTCGTAATACCCAGGGTGTGCGGCTGATCACCTTGAAGGACGAAGAGAAACTGGTGGGGCTGGAACAGGTTGACGAGCCGGACGGCGAAGTCGATATCGACGCTCCAGCAGTTGACAACGGCGCAGCATTGGCGCCGGACACGGACAGCGAATAAGTCTGTGAGCCCATATTCGAGGAGTACCAGGGTCGCATTTCTTGGTCCTGTAGGTACTTATTCACATACTGCAGTTCTGGTTTACTTCGGTGACAGTGTCACCCTGCTGGATTGTCCAACCATAGACGATGTGTTTCACTCGGTTGATTCAGGCGCGGCGCAGTTTGGTGTGGTACCGGTCGAGAATTCCACAGAGGGTGCCATCAATAATACGCTTGATTGTCTCGTTGATACGACGCTGAAAATCCGTGGTGAAGTAATTGTGCCGGTCGAGCACAATTTGATGTACCTGGATGGCACTGATCCGGCAAAAATAATCAAGATCGTTTCACACAAACAATCACTTGCTCAATGTCGCAAATGGTTGACAGCGAACCACGCCGGAGTGGAGCAGACTGAGGTCGCCAGCAATGCCGAAGCTGCCAGAATTGCTGCCAGGGAGAAGAATGTTGCTGCGATAGCCGGCAGCATGGCGGCAGGTTTGTATGGACTCAAAATTGGCGCGTCCGGTATCCAGGATCAAAAGAACAACAGTACCAGATTTCTGATTCTCGCTACCCGGTATCCGGAGCCCAGTGGCGGTGACAAGACCAGTACCCTTATCTATGCTGAAAACCGGCCTGGTGCGTTGTTTCGTATACTCGAACCGTTTGAACGTTACCAGGTAAGCCTGACCCGCATTGAGACCAGGCCATCACGCAAGGCAATGTGGGATTATGTATTCTTTGTCGATTTTGAGGGACACGTGGATGATCAGCCGGTTCGACATGTGCTGGAGCGACTTAAGGATTGTACCGCCGAAGTCAAGCTTCTTGGCTCCTATCCGATGGCAGCGAAATAACAGCGCTCACCTGGACTGGAAAGAATATTTCTCATGAGCAAACTGACAATAAATTCAGTTCTGATCGTCGGGCTTGGCATGATTGGCGGCTCGATCGCCTGCGGCTTACGTCGCACTAATCCCAGCCTGCGAATCACAGCAGTGGATCGCGATACGGAACAGCTGGCTCTTGCCCACAAGGATGGTGTGATTGATGCCTACGCTGTTGACCTTGCCGAATTGGTAAGCGAAGCCGAGCTGATTATTGTTGCGGTGCCGACGCTGGCGATCGGCAAGGTTCTTGAGCAGATCGGTACCCTGGTGAATCCCTCTGCCGTGATAACCGATGTGGCAAGTGTAAAAAGTGAAGTCATGTCGGCAGCAAGAATGGCTCTGGGCAAGGCGGTCAGTCGCTTTGTGCCGGGGCATCCTATTGCGGGATCAGAAAAAAGCGGTTATCCGGCGGCTTCGGCCGAACTGTTCAGCAATCGCAAGGTTATCCTGACCCCGGAACCTGAAACTGATTGTGATGCAGTCAACCGGGTCAATTGGTTGTGGCGCCAGTTAGGGGCAGATGTGCTTGGAATGAATATAGCGCGTCACGACGAAGTGCTGGCAGCTACCAGTCATCTTCCGCACCTGCTGTCCTATGCCCTGGTCGATGTGCTGCTGAAGCAACAGCAGAGCGAGGACATTTTTCGTTATGCTGCCGGCGGTTTTGCGGATTTCAGTCGCCTCGCCTCCAGTGATCCGACCATGTGGGCTGATATTTTCGTAACCAACTCTACCGCGACTCTGGCAGTGCTGGATCAATTTATCGAATACCTGCAACAAATGCGACAATTGCTGGTCCAGCAGGATCACGCTTCGCTCAAGTACAGGTTTACCAGAGCAAAACAGGCCAGGGACCGGTTTATCGGGAAGTTTTATCAAGCCATGAAAAGTGAGCAACAGGAAAATCCGGCCCAATTGAATTATGTCGTACTTCCCGGTGGCCAGGTTCGCGGTGATGTGCGTGTCCCCGGTGACAAGTCTATTTCCCATCGGGCTGTCATTTTTGGTTCTATTGCCACAGGTGTAACCCAGGTCAGCGGATTCCTGGAGGGTGAGGACGCGCTGAATACGCTGGAGACATTTCGGGAGCTGGGGGTCACCATTGTTGGTCCGGATCAGGGGCGACTGACGATATTCGGTGTCGGTCGTGACGGTCTGCAGCCTCCGCGTAAACCACTCTATATGGGAAATTCCGGTACCGCGATGCGTCTGTTATGCGGATTACTGGCGGCCCAGGATTTTTCCAGTGAATTGACCGGAGATGAGTCCCTTTCCGGTCGTCCGATGCGGCGGATAACGGATCCGTTGGCAAAAATGGGGGCATATATTGAAACCAGCGACAACGGCACCCCGCCGTTGAAAATATTTGGTAAACAATTGCAGGGGATCGAATACAAGATGCCAATGGCCAGCGCCCAGGTGCAATCCTGTCTTTTATTGGCGGGCCTGTATGCGAATGGTACACAGTCCGTTACTGAGCCGGCTCCCTGTCGGGATCATACCGAACGCATGTTGTCAGGGTTCGGTTATCCGGTGCGACGTGACGGCAATACGGTATCGCTCAAAGGCGGACACGATCTTGTCGCTACATCGATCGATGTGCCCGCTGATATTTCTTCTGCGGCGTTTTTTCTGGTCGCCGCTGCGATTACACC
>JBBDXV010000455.1:0-1727 GCA_040902165.1 Pseudohongiellaceae bacterium | reverse complement strand
ATCTGCACGTTACAGGCTACTGGCAGCAATCTTGAGTAACTGCTTCAGGCAGCGGGGATTACCAAATACCAGGAAATCACTGTCGAAAAAATCCGGGCTCCCTTTGGTGTCGGTCAGCAAGCCGCCGGCTTCCTGAATTATCAATGCCGCTGCTGCAGTCGAAAGTTTGCCTGGATTAGGCGCCCAGCCTCCATCCAGTCGACCCGCCGCAGTATGAACAATATCCAGACCGGTACAGCCTGTTGTACGCCAGGAAGTATCCATCTCGTTCATTCGCGCGACGAAATGCAGGTAGGTTTCGATCGACGTGTTGGCTATGTTTCCAGGCAAGGCAATCAACCCGCCGGACAGGTCTTCACGACTTTTGACTCTCAAGCGACGATTGTTCACGTAGGCACCGTCGCCGCGACTGGCACTGTATTCTTCATCCTGTAACGGATCTATCAGCACAGCGTGGCTTAGCTTGCCGTCAACAAGGCAGGCGATAGAGACGGCAAATGCGGGGAATCCGCGAATGAAATTGCGTCCGCCGATCAGTGCGTCTATGAGCCATACGGGTTGCCCTTCCGCACCTGCAATGTGTCCGGAAACGCGGGAAAAGAATGAATGCTGTGGGTAGGATTTCTGCAGGTGATAAAGTATAGAACGGTCAGCATCTTTGTGCGCCGAGGTCACAAAGGATCCTGGTGAGTCATCAAGAACCAGCACCCGGTCAAGCCGGTCACAGTTCTGGGCCAAAATCTCAGCCGCATCTCTGCCAGCACGTAAGGCGATATTGACAATTGCTTGCATGACATGATTACCAGGTGGGTGGAAGTTGCTTTTCACTGTCCTTGTGACTTTATATTCACAACCAGTCCGGGTGAATTTATCCGGTCAAGTGCATAAAGTGGCGCGATCATAACAAATTATGCTGTCCGGGAGAATTCTCAATTCCCTGTTGTGCTGTGGCGCTACAGCGGAGCTGCTATACTCCCCGGCACCTGGCAGACTTACAACAAGAGCAACGTCATTTGTCGGACTCCTTCAATTTCAACAACATCCGCATCGTGCTGGTCAATACTTCCCATCCCGGCAATATCGGTGCTGCAGCCCGGGCGATGAAGAACATGGGCCTGCAGCATCTGGTGCTTGTCCGACCCGACCAGTTTCCCAGCGGCGTAGCCGTCGGACGGGCAGTATCGGCGTTGGATATTCTTGATAATGCAATCGTGGTGGACAGTCTTGCCGAGGCAATAAGTGATTGTGGACTGGTAATAGGAACCAGTGCCAGACAGAGAAGTATTCCTTTGAAAATGCTTTGGCCGGATGAATGTGCCGATGAGATCGTAAAGGCAACAAGGGACAATCAGGTTGCCCTGGTTTTCGGGCGCGAAGACAGCGGCCTGACCAATCAGGAAATACAGATGTGTCATTGGCACGTACAGATTCCGGCCAATGACGATTACAGCTCTTTAAACCTTGCTGCGGCCGTGCTGCTTGTTTGTTATGAAATCCGGCGCGGCTTTATGCGCAGTGCCAGTCAGGAAGCGCCGCAGGAGCAGGACTATTGGGATATCGCCCGCGCCACAGGCGAACAACTTGTGCATTTTTACGAACATCTGGAAAAGGTACTGGTAAGGATTGAATTTCATGATCCGGAAAACCCCCGTCAGCTGCTGCAGCGACTGCGGCGCATGTTTGGAAGGATCAGCATCGATACCATGGAAATGAACATACTGCGCGGC
>JBBDXV010000454.1:0-1729 GCA_040902165.1 Pseudohongiellaceae bacterium | reverse complement strand
GAACTCGAAGCCGCTAAACAGACCGGGGAGCCATAGAAGCAATGATGAATTTACACTTGGGAAAGTTACTGTTTGGCATGTGTTTGTATTACGTAGCCGGTTTCACCGCTGCGGAGGAATGGACGCCGCCGCGCACGGAATTCGGCCAACCGGACCTGCAGGGTTTCTGGACCAATATCACCCAGACACCCATAGAGCGACCGACTGAACTGGGCGACAAACGTGCCTACACCGGGGAAGAGGCTCAGGCTCTGATGCAATCTGCGCAACAGGTGGAAAGCGACAAGGACCAGCCCATGGACCCGAATCGTCCACCCCCGGAGGTGGGAGGTCGCATCGGTCAGGAAGCGGATATCAACTTCAGCGACACCTACAAGGATGTATTGAAAGTCAAAGGGGAATATCGCACTTCGATGATTATTGATCCGCCCGACGGCCGCTTTCCCTTTGCCGAGAGCGGACGCAATCGTGATATTCATGCACAACGGCGACTGCAGGGTTTTGGCCCTTCTGACGGACCGGAGATACGCACGCCGGGAGATCGCTGTCTGTCGCGCGGCATTCCGCCGATGGTAGTCCCACCCTATAACGCCAACTTCCAGATTGTGCAAACGCGAGACTATGTGATGCTGCTGGGAGAAATGGTGCACGATGCGCGCATTATTCGTCTTGATGAGGAACATCATCCGGGAGAGATCAAATCCTGGCTGGGAGATTCAGTGGGACACTGGGAAGGCGACACCCTGGTGGTACACACGAAAAATTTCCGTCCGGAGATTTCTCATTTCCGCCTCGTTTCTTCTGATCAGCTTGAATTGACCGAGCGCATTGAACTGGTTAACGAAAATGAAGTCTACTACTCGGTCACGGTGACCGACCCGCAGATTTACAGCCAGCCGTTTACCGAGGAGCTGAGCCTGCATCGCCATGGACCCGGCGACTTCCTTTACGAATATGCCTGTCATGAGGGTAATTACGGCCTCGCGGGAATACTGGCCGGCGCCCGACGCGAGGAGCAGGACGCCAAATAGTGGCTGATTATTCCGACCCGAATAATGTCTATAGGGTTCACTGCCAAATCCTTGAATAAGAAGAACAAGGAATGATGCATCTGTTTGTCCTCGCCTGACCCTGTATCCATCGAATAGAGATTGATTCCCAAGGGTAAAACCTCTACCTTTGCACCCGTTTAGCTGATTCCCTCTGGAGGAACCATGAAAACAACCAGCAAGCTGTTTACCGTTATTTTTGCAAGCCTGGCCGGAATTTCAGCCAGCCTGGCGCAGGATAACTATCAGGCTCCCCGCAATGAATGGGGACAAGCTGATCTGCAGGGCGTGTGGAACTTTTCTTCCAACATCCCGATGCAACGACCAGCCCGTTACGGCGATCGAGAATTTTTGACTGCAGAAGAAATCGAAGAGATTGATGCCCGCATGGCCGCCCTGGCGGCGCGTGGTGAACTCGCCGAAGAAGCCGACGCGGAACTGGCCCAGCGTGAAGCGCCTCCGGTCAGTAACAATCCCGGCGGTTATAACGATTTCTGGATCGAGCAGGCCGGTATCGGTCTGGCGCGCCGCACATCCCATATTGTTTACCCGTTTAATGGTCGACTGCCGCCAATGGTTGAAGGCGCAGCAGTCGGACGCGGTGGTCTGGGACCAGATATTCCCGGCGACCGTCCGGTTCGTTTCACCGTTGGTGGTATTGCGAAAGACGGACCTGAAGA
>JBBDXV010000453.1:5453-11749 GCA_040902165.1 Pseudohongiellaceae bacterium | reverse complement strand
CTGTCTCCTCAGCGCGTGCCTGGGTGGCCGGCTGTTAGTGAGTTGAGCAACGGGGTGCTGCATTTCTTGGTTTGCATTCATGTGGCTGCTCCTGTGGCTGTGATGGGAGCGCCGAAATGATGGGCTATCTGTTGGGAAAACTCAGAATGGACTGCAACTTGTTGATATTTATGGCTAAGTGGCGGAGAGGGAGGGATTCGAACCCTCGATAGGTTTTACCCTATACGCCCTTAGCAGGGGCGCGCCTTCAGCCTCTCGGCCACCTCTCCCAAAAAACGCGGCAATCATACCACAGACCACAAGGTATGCGACTATGGTGTGCCTTGAGTTTCGTGGGGAGCAGATTTTTCTTTCTGGATTCGTTGGTAGATTTCTTCCCGGTGAACCGCGACATCCTTGGGGGCATTAACACCAATTCTTACCTGGTTACCCTTCACCCCCAATACGGTGATGGTTACGTCGTCCCCCACCATCAGGGTTTCACCAATGCGGCGTGTCAGTATCAGCATCTTGCATCTCCTTCCTCAGTCCTTTGCACTTTCCTTGTCTTCGCCGTCAAGCTGCCCGGCGAAACAAAGTGAAAACACAAATTAAACATATCATCCTGTTGTTTTTGCCCATTTCCCCATCCTCTGTCACAGGTTTGCTCCCTGCTTTGCAAACCCGTGGGCAACACTTTCTTATAATTTTATATTTTACTTGTCACTTAATTTCTGACTTGAAATTTGGATCTCCCAGTTCGAATGCCAGGTGCAAAGATCGTACCGCCAGCTCCAGATACTTCTCATCGATCACCACTGATATTTTGATTTCGGACGTGGTGATAATCTGAATGTTGATATTTTCATCCGCCAAAGTCTTGAACATCTTGCTCGCAATTCCGGCATGCGATCTCATGCCGACGCCGACCAAAGACACTTTTACTATTTTCTTGTCCACCATTACCGACTGTGCACCAAGCTCAGCGATCCTGGCATCAAGAATTTTCTTGGCCAAATCACAATCGGCGCGCTTAACCGTGAAGGTAATATCCGTCAATCCAGCCGCAGAGACGTTCTGCACTATCACATCCACTTCTATCCCGGCATCACTCACCGGACCGATGACCCGGTAGGCTACACCCGGAACATCAGGAACTCCAGAAACTGTTATTTTCGCTTCATCCCTTGCAAAGGCGATACCTGCAATCGTGGGGTCTTCCATATTTGATTCATCCTCTACTCGAATCAGGGTGCCCGGACCCTCTTCAAAACTTGATAGTACCCGCAATGGCACCTTGTACTTCCCGGCAAATTCAACTGACCGGATCTGCAGCACTTTGGCACCGAGACTTGCCAGTTCCAGCATCTCCTCGAAGGTAATGCTCTCCAGTAACCTGGCATCCTCGACAACTCTGGGATCAGTCGTGTAAACACCTTTCACATCAGTGTAGATCTGACATTCATCCGCCTTCAGAGCTGCCGCAAGCGCAACTGCAGTAGTATCAGACCCTCCACGACCCAGGGTAGTTATGTTACCTGCATCATCAACACCCTGAAAGCCGGCGACGACAACCACTCGACCCTGTTTCAAATCGTTGCGAATCCGAACATCATCGATTTCCTTGATGCGTGCCCTGGTATGTGCTTCATCGGTAAGAATGCGAACCTGCGAACCGGTGTACGAACGCGCGTCACATCCGCGCTTTTTCAAGGCCATGCATAGCAGTGCGATGGTTACCTGTTCACCGGTGGACAACAGCACATCCGTTTCTCGCGGATCTGGATGCTCCTGAATTTTGTGGGCCAATTCCACCAGGCGATTGGTTTCTCCACTCATCGCGGAAACCACGATCACCAAATCGTGTTTTTGTTTTTGAAACTTGATGACTTTGTCGGCAACTGCCTCAATGCGCTCGACAGTGCCGACCGAAGTCCCGCCAAATTTTTGAACGATCAATGCCATTTGCTGTCACTGCGAGTGAAAAAGTTGCAGATTAAACCGGAATGCGCGTTGCTTTGCAATGTCACCCGATCAGTTTAAAGACGCTCCAGTACCCAGGGTTTTACACTCCCCAGCGCGCCTGGCACGGCGGCCAGATCATTGCCGCCCGCCATGGCCATATCCGGCCGGCCCCCGCCTTTGCCGCCGACCTGCAACGCAACCATATTGACCAGCTCTCCGGCCTTGATTTTGCCGGTAAGATTCTGGCTTACGCCAGCGACCAGATTTACCTTGTCCGATTCCTGACAGGCCAACACGATGACCGCGGATTCGCCAAGCTTGTTCTTGAGTTGGTCCACCGTCTCTCTCAGGGATTTTGCATTGAAGCCGTCTACTCTCTGTACCAGTAATTTGATGCCACTGAGTTCTTCTGCCTGGCTGGCCAGTTCTGAACCGGCATTGCTGGCTATTTTGGCTTTCAGTTGGTCCAGTTCCTTTTCCAGCGTTCTGGTCTGACTGCTTAGCTGCTGGATTTTTTCCAGCACCCCGTCGCTGCCCGTCTTTAACAATTGACTGACCTCACGCAGGATTCCCTCCTGTTGTTCAACAAATGCCAGTGCACCCATTCCAGTAATCGCTTCAATGCGTCTTATTCCGGCAGCAATTCCTGACTCACTGACAATCTTGAAAAGACCAATATCTCCGGTGCGATTGACGTGGCAGCCGCCACACAATTCAGTGGAAAACGCATCCCCCATACTGACTACCCGCACTACATCTCCATATTTTTCACCGAACAGGGCCATCGCACCTTTCTCCCTGGCCGCATCCATATCCATTATCTGCTTGCTTACCTCGCAGTTGGCCAGGATCTGCTCATTGACCATGACCTCGATACGGCGAAGTTCTTCCAGAGTAACCGGCGCAGGATGAGAAAAGTCAAAACGCGTTCGATCAGCCGTCACCAGTGATCCCTTCTGGGTAACGTGCTTGCCTAACACCTTGCGCAGGGCAGCATGCAAAAGATGCGTAGCTGAGTGATTCAGCGTAATCGCCTTGCGTTCAGCTCCAGACACCGTTGCTGTTACCGGATCTCCGATCTGCAACTTTCCGCTATGCAGTGATCCACGGTGCAGAACGTAATCATTCTGTTTTTGGGTATCCATCACTTCAAATTGAGATGATTCACCGACCAACGACCCCTTGTCGCCAATCTGCCCGCCGGACTCACCATAAAACGGCGTGTTATCCAGCACCAGTGTGGCTGCCGACGGAGCCGTCAGCTGGTTCACCGGCTTGCCATCAACATAGATGGCGACAAGCCTGGCAGTGGATTCCAGTTGGTCGTAGCCGTTGAAGGCGGTGGGATGTTCCAGCGCTATCGTGAGTTTTTCGGTCGAACCAAACTGACTGGCAGAGCGTGCCTGTTCGCGCTGCTTTGACATGGCTTCTTCAAACCCGGCCAGGTCCAGAGTCAAACCACGCTCTCTGGCGATATCCGCAGTCAGATCGACCGGGAATCCATAAGTATCATAAAGCCGGAATACGGTCGCACCCGGAATAACCTTGCCGTGCAGATTCGCAATTGCCTGTTCAAGTATTCCCATACCATGTTCGAGCGTACGGGCAAACTGCTGCTCTTCTTCTCTCAATATCTTTTCGATGTAGTCGCGGTTCTCTTCGAGTGCCGGATAGGCGTCTCCCATGGCTGACACCAGTGCCCTGACCAGCTTGTAAAAGAAAATGTCTTTTACGCCGAGCTGATAACCATGTCTTACTGCACGCCTGACAATTCGCCTTAATACATATCCTCGACCTTCGTTTGATGGGATAACACCATCCAGCACCAGAAAAGAACAGGAACGAATATGATCGGCGATCACGCGCAGTGAGGTATTGGCTGAATCCTTCACCCCGGTAATTTCAATCGCAGTATTGATCAGGGTTTTAAACAGATCGATTTCGTAATTACTGTGAACATGCTGCATCACTGCCGACAAACGCTCCAAACCCATACCGGTATCAACAGAAGGTTTGGGCAGCGGATTGAGCGTGCCGTCCGCTTGCCGATCGAATTGCATGAACACCAGGTTCCATATTTCTATGTAACGATCACCATCATCGTCCGGACTTCCGGGCGGGCCTCCGGCCACTGTTTCACCGTGGTCATAAAAAATCTCGGAACAGGGCCCACAGGGACCGGTATCTCCCATGGCCCAGAAATTGTCTTTTTCTCCCAGTCTGGAGAAGCGCTTTGGATCAATCTTGATTTCGTTCAGCCAGATTGAGGCGGCTTCGTCATCGTCCTTGAAGACGGTAACCCACAGGCGCTCCCTGGGAAGTGCAAGCTCCACAGTTAGAAACTCCCAGGCAAATCTGATCGCCTCGCGCTTGAAATAATCTCCGAAACTGAAATTCCCGAGCATCTCAAAAAACGTATGGTGGCGTGCCGTGTAGCCAACATTTTCCAGGTCATTGTGTTTGCCGCCGGCACGAACACAGCGCTGTGAACTTGCAGCCCGTGGGTGGCTGCGTTTTTCCTGCCCGAGAAATGCTTCCTTGAACTGCACCATTCCCGCATTGGTAAACAGCAAAGTTGGATCATTACCGGGAACCAGCGTGCTGCTGGGCACGATCTCATGCCCGTTGCGGGCAAAATAATCAAGGAACTTCCGGCGAATTTCAGCGCTCTTCATGCAAATCATCTCGGTTATGAAATTATCAGGATTCCAAAAAATGTCAGGTATCAGGGCAGCTGCAGAAATCCGCTAATCCTGGTAATGCCCGACGTTGCCATTGCTGGAGAGCATAATGGCAATTGGACGAGTCTGTGGAAAATGTGACAGAACAATGAAAATGATAATAAGCAATGGTACACACAGGAACATGCCTATCACACCCCAGACGTATCCCCATAAACCAAGGTTCAACAATATCAGCAAGGGGCTCAGGTTGAAGGTGTTTCCCATCATCTTCGGCTCCAGAAAATTTCCGATCAAGTTCTGAAACACGCCGACTCCACCGAGCACAATAAAAAACTGGGTATACCCCTCGAACTGGGCAAGGGAAATTACCGCCGGGAAGATGGTCGCGATAATAGACCCGATGGTGGGGATGAAGTTGAGCAAAAATATGAGCAACCCCCAGATAATCGCAAAGTCGACACCTACGGCAACCAGCAGGATATAACTCAATACTCCAGTCAACGTGCTGGTAAACATTTTGATACTTATGTATTTGTTGATATCACTATTGATCTTGGAAATAATCTTTCTTACCTTTTTCTCGCGCTCGCTGTTGCCTACAAGATTTGTAATCTTCCTGTCGATTGCGCCTTGTTCCAGAAACAGAAACACTATGTAAATTAATATCAAACCACTACTGGTAATCACAGTCGTAAACGAACCAACCAGGGAGGTGAACAGACCGGGCAGATCCAGCCATCCGGCTTCCAGCAGGAAACCTGAGAACTCCCCGGTCTCGGAATCAAAAAAATAAGCTGAAAACGGCATATCCCTCAGGCGATTTTCGAGATTAACCTGATATGCAGGAATAACCCTGCTTACATCAGCAATACTGTCGCCGATGAAATTTATTACACCCCACCCCAGCGCAATAAATGAAAATATCGCCGCCACCAGACACAACCAGCGCGGCAAACGGCGCGAGCCAACCGGAACCTGGCCGAAACCTGCAGCAAGCAAATTAATCAGAAACCAGATTGCTACCGCCACAACCAGAGGCAGCAACAGGGCCTGCCCTATCACCAGAATATAGAAGGTCAGCGCGACCAGTACCGCAGAAGCGGTGAAATTCACGATTTTCATACTTTTGAGTCTGGAGGATGGCGATTGCGAGGGTTGGGTCACAGTTCCGGGTTTCCTGGTTGCCTGAATTTGCGCAGAATATCACATTTTCCAATGCTCTCACTCATTACCCTATGGGAGGCGATCAGATAATAGAGAAGCATCAATTCAGGGAAGGAGAAGTATCGGGTTTATGAAACTGGACGGCTATACAAACCTGCTTAAAATCGGTGAAGGCGGCATGTCACTGGTATACCGTGGCATCCAGGAATCGCTGCAGCGTCCGGTCGCGATCAAGGTGCTGATCCATGATCTGGGTGACCACGACGAGGCGCGCCGACGCTTCGAACGCGAGTCCTATATCATCGCCCGCCTCAATCATCCCAATATCATACATGTGATCGACCGCGGCATTAACGCGGAGGGAATGCCCTATTTCATCATGGAGTTCGTTGAGGGCATGGAGCTGACTACAGCCGTTGACGCCATGCAGCTAACGCATCAAAACAAGTTTGAAGTCATCATTCAACTCCTCAAGGCGCTTGCCTACGCGCACAAGAACAACGT
>JBBDXV010000453.1:0-5353 GCA_040902165.1 Pseudohongiellaceae bacterium | reverse complement strand
CGCTTGCCTACGCGCACAAGAACAACGTTATTCACCGCGATATCAAACCTGACAATATCCTTGTTGACGAATATCGAAATATCAAGGTGCTGGATTTTGGTATTGCCCAGTTCTATGACGACCGAAACGTGGTTGGGGAAAAAACCAGTCACGGTACCGTCATGGGCACCTACAGTTACATGTCACCCGAACAGCGCGAATCCGCCGACCATGTAACCACCAAGAGCGACCTCTATTCAGTCGGAGTGTTGATGTACAAGTTATTCACCAACCGACTGCCGGAAGGAAACTTTCCCGAGCCGTCGAGGCTGAATCCGGAAATTTCAACAGACCTGGATCAACTGATTCTCAAATGCCTTTTGCCCGACCCGGATCAACGCCCGGAGTCGGCTGAAGCCGTCAAGAATGATGTATTACGCATCATGCGCGGAAAGCATCTGGGTGCTGAACAGGTAGAACGCGCCGAACAGGGTATAACACAAATCAAATCACGCTTTCAGCTGCTGGACGTATTGCGCGAAGACAAATTCGGCGCAGTGTATTTGTATCAGCAGAATCTGAGCGGCAAGCTCCTTGTGATCAAGCGCAAGTTGCGAACTACCAGTGGCTACGAAACGACGAGTCGGTTAACCAGCCTGCAGCATGAGAACATTCTGGGCGCGCTTGGCGTTTCACGAAATGACAAATATTTCGTTCTTGTCCAGGAATACATGGGCGGTGGCACGCTGCATGACAAGCTCGGGTGTCATCTTGACTGGCAGGAAAGTCTCCGTGTGGCCCGCCAAATCTGTCAGGCTTTGATTTTCGCCCATGAAAACAATTTTATTCATGGACATCTGCGTCCAACCAACATTCTTTTTGACGATCAGGGTCATTTGAAGATCACGGATTTTGGGCTGCAGGATGATACCAGCAATGTGAAAAACGCCCATTACTATTCCCTTCCGGGGGAACCCATCACCCGCGCTTCAGATCTCTACGCCGTCGGTGTAATTCTGTATCAGTTGTTCACTGGATGTTTGCCGCGTCCTCAGGTAGATGACCGCTTTGCCCTGCGCAAGGCTTTCGACAAACTGCCGGCCGACATTCAGGAGCTGATTACTGACCTGCTTTCGACGATGCCGGATCGGCGCGGCAAAGACAGTCTTTACCGGGCGGTGAAAACATTCGACAAACATTTGCGCAAACGCGAGAAGACACTAATTGACGGGTCCAGGTTTCAGCCAAAGTCTGACGCCAGGCCGGCACTGCCAGACAAAGACATGGAATTCAGTCAGCCGGCGAAACGGCGCGAAAAATTTGCCAGTATCCGCATGATGGCGATGTTTTGTCTGCTTCTGTTGGTGTATTCGCAATATCTGCTGTTTTTTGACGGCAAGGAAAAGATTATCAATACGATGCCGCATTTCTATAACCAGATGCTCACCAGCGTCGATGAATGGTTCGGGGGCTGACGATGCTGCAGGAATCGACGGCACTAGAGATTGCCGGGTACAGCGATCCCGGACTGGCCCGGGAACATAACGAAGATTGCATTGGCTTCGACAGCAGTCGCGGCATCGCAATTCTGGCGGACGGAATGGGCGGCCACCAGGCCGGCGAGGTGGCCAGTCGCATGGCGGTGGATGATCTGCTCTACTCATTGTCGGAACAAATGCGCGCCGACAGCAGAAGCTTCAGTGCTCCGGCCCAGATGTTCGAACTGGTATGTTCAACCATTGCTGTCAGCAATCGAAGAATTTATGAAGCCGCCGAAGCCAACAGCGGACAGACAGGAATGGGCACGACCATTATCGCTGCGGTATTGCAGGGTAAATATCTTTATGCAGGTCATGTCGGCGATTCCAGGTTGTATCTGTTTCGAGAGGGAAAACTGAGAAGGATTACCAGGGATCATAGTCTTATTCAGGATTTGATCGACAAGGGCTTCTATACCGAGGATGAAGCAAGAGGCGCGGCAATCAGTCATGTGGTTACCAGGGCGCTTGGAACAACTGCCGAAGTGGAAGTGGATCTGATTCAACAGGCCACCTGCCACGAAGACGTGTTCCTGCTTTGCTCTGACGGCCTGACCGATATGCTCGATGACCGGCAAATAGAAGAAGTATTGTTGGAAAATTGCAGCAGCCTTGAATCCAGCGCAAGAAACTTGATTAAGGTTGCCAACTTTCAGGGTGGCAAGGACAACATTTCGGTTATTCTCATGCGAGTTCAGCACGTAACTGGTATTCAAGCAAAGCCCCAGGACAGGTCTGTATCTGAATCCATTATTAAACTATCCGGGTAGCGTGAACCATGTCAGGAAAATTAGAGTTCTGCTTTAATCACAACAAGATTGGCGAGTTCCCGCTCGACAAAGAGGTTATGACTATCGGGCGCAAGGACGACAATGATATCCGCATAGAGAACCTCGCTGTCAGTGGTCACCATGCCAAACTGCTGACCATTTTTGATGACTCCTTTCTTGAGGACCTGAACAGCACCAATGGCACTTTCGTCAACGGCAGAAGCGTAAACAAGATTGCGTTGAAAAACGGCGACGTGATCACGATTGGAAAACATGAACTGCGTTACGTTAATGCCGGAAAATCAGCCGACAGCGACAGCGAGAAAACCGTCTTTCTCAGCCCCAAACAGGCACGCCAGATTACTACGCCTGAATTGAGTACTTTGGTCAGGGCACACCTGCAAATCCTCAATGGCAAAAATGCCGGCAAACAGTTGCAGCTGGAAAAGGATTCGGTAAAGCTGGGCAAACCCGGCGTCCAGGTTGTGCTTATAAATCAACGTCCGGATGGCCACTTCATTGTGGTACTGGAGCAGGCGGAGAATTGCCGACCGTTAAAAATCAACGGCGAAGAAATTGGCGCCCGATCAATCAAGTTACAGAATCATGATGTGATAGAGATCAATCAGCTCAAGATAGAGTATTACCTCACCGATCATTAGAACCAACGACACTCCACTACCCTGCCGATCTCAGAGTCTGGCGAATGCCGCAAGCATGATCCCGGGGGTCAGGATCTGCGGCAGTATTTCAGGCTGCTGGTTCTGCTTCGCGGAATACAGCAGGTACAACGGCACCGACGGTCGATTGAACTGATTCAGTATTGTGGTAATTTCCGGGTCTTCATTGGTCCAGTCACCTTTGAGATAGGTGATGTCATGATCAAGCATCGCCTGGTGGACACGGTCACTGCCAAGCGTTGTCTGTTCATTGGCAAGACAGGTGATACACCATGCCGCAGTCATATTGACGAATACTGGCTTGCCTGCCGCTCTCAGTTCGGCAAGCTTTGCCGTGCTAAAGGGTTCAAATCGCTGATTGACACTGCCGTCGGCATTAAGACTGACTGTCTCTGCCGGTAGCGGGGTCAGGAATGGCAATCGAAATACTGTAATCACTGCAATCAGACAGGCGACTGCCAGCACTACATTGGCAGTACGCCAGAATTGCCCCGCAGTGCGTCGCTGTTTGAACAACCAGGCCGCAAACGCGAGCAGGATACAGGCACCGAGCACCACCGCCATGCCCATCACGCCAACCTGATTGCCGAGCACCCAAAGCAACCACAGCGCGGTCAGGTAAAGCGGGAAAGCCATAAACTCCTTGAAGGTCTCCATCCATTTACCCGGCCTGGGCATGAAACGCACCATCACCGGAATGAATGACAACAACAGAATCGGGAGCGCCATACCCACTCCCAGTGCGGTGAAAATCAGCATCGCCACGAACCAGGTCTGAGTCAAAGCGAATCCCAATGCCGGCCCCATGAACGGTGCGGTGCAGGGACTTGCGACAACGGTTGCCAATGCACCGGTTAAAAAGGAGCGACGATAGCCATGGCTCCGATCTGTCATGTCTGACCCCAGACTCATGAAACTGGTTCCTATTTCAAATACACCGGAAAGACTCATGCCCAACGCAAAAAACAGGAAAACAAGAATGGCGACAAACCAGGGTGCCTGTAACTGAAATGCCCACCCTACCAACTCGCCGCCTGCCCGCAGCGCGATCAGAATCGTCGCGAGCAACAGAAACGTCGAGACCACGCCAGCGGTATAGACCAGGCCATCCATTCGCTGCTTCTGCCGCGACTCACCGGCATTGGCTGCAAACGTCAGTGCCTTGAGTGAAAGAACCGGAAATACACAGGGCATAAGATTGAGGATTACGCCGCCCAATAATGCCGCTGCCATAAAGCCCAACACCACCAGAAATCCGGCACCTGATCCTGAACCATCGGCGTTTTCTCCCGACACGGCAGCCATTGGCGTGATCGTGGATTCATTGGCATCTGCAGCCGGATCGACGAATTCGTAAGCGCGGCGATCACCCTGGCGGGTTTGAACCACCAGCATGCCATATACCTCGGACAGATCATCCAGCAACCGCCGGGGCTGAGAGTGGGTGATCTGGATCAGATTGGGCTGGATCGTGACATCCCTTATTGGGCCATTGGCGATGACCTGTCGTCGATCGGGAAAGAACCAGGCATCCACTACATCGGAAAACTCCGGACTCGGGGCCTGAAAACCGAGACTCACCCGTTCGCCAGCAGCAATGATAATGAATTCCAGATCGTGTTCGCGCGAGGGTATATCGGCGCGGGTTTTGGCCGCCAGCGGCGCTACCGCGGCATCGAGTTCCTGTATTTCTCCCACCGGCAGGTTGAGGTCCAGTCGATGCTGACCAGGGATACAGATCAGCTCACAGACATACCAGCTAACCGTAGTGGAAAAATCCACGGTCTCACCCTGATAGCTCGCAGGTATTACCACGGGCAATGGCAGCAATACTTCGCCTTCAAATCCGTAGTTCACCAGGTCTGAGCCCGGGAACGGCAACCAGTACGGCGCCGGCCAGCGAATCTGGCCAATGATGGTTCCCTCCGGCGCGACCCAGTCAGTGGCCTCGGTAGGTTCACCGCTGTCGCCACCCAGTTTCCAATAGGTATGCCAGCCAGGCATAGACTTCAACCGAATGCCAAACCAGGACACTTCACCCGGCACCATATTGGCGGTCTCAGACAACAGCTCAACTTCGACACGTTCCTGCCAGGCAGTCCGTGTCTTATGCGGACTCAGTGCAAACGCACGCCAGGATTCATCATTGTTCCTGATCGCCAGAACGCCGCTGAATTCTGTCAGGTCAGCTGGCAGACGCCGGTGTTGTTCTACGCTCACCTGCAGGCGCTGGTCTTCAATCAGGACTTCCCGATACGGTGCCAGCTTCATGACCCGGTCCTGCTCCGGGAAGAAAACCACCTCGCTGACCTCGGTAAACAACGCTTCGCCGGCAGCCACCATGACATTCACCTTGCCGTCATGGATATTGAATTGCGCAGTCAGA
>JBBDXV010000452.1:1292-11776 GCA_040902165.1 Pseudohongiellaceae bacterium | reverse complement strand
CGGAAGATCAGGTTGTTATTGTTCACGGTGCCGCGCCAGACGCCGTTCAATCGTTGCCTGAGCTCGTCAGACAGACCGGCATTGGAGACAAAGAGTCCCCGCTCCAGTGTGAGAGGCAGGGTCTGACCCATCTGGGTCCACTGGCCGCTGATCTGGTCGGTACCAAGCTCGGCAGTATAGGACCCGCCCAGGGCCGCGATGGTCAATGTCATCTGATTGCCGTCAACCGTGACTGAGGTCAGTGGAATATTCATCGCAGCCTGATCCGGACTGTCCATAAAGCCCAGAGTCTTGCCCGCTGCGTTCTGTTCAAAGCGGAACACTGCATTCAACGGTCCAATCTTGCCATGCCAGGGCCCTTGTAGCCGGATAAAAGCCTCAGCAGACAGTTCCAGTCCCGGTACTTCGAATTCTCCGCGTGCCAGATTCAGCGGAAAACTGCGTCCCCCCTGTGCCCATTCGCCCTGAATTGCATCGGCACTCAGGGTGCCGGTAAATTCCATGCGCGCACGGGTCAGGGTGACATTCAGTTCATCGCCATCCATCGCGACGCTGTCCAGTGCAAGACCGAAGGCACCTTCGTCAGGGGAATCAAACAATGCGACAAATTCACCGGCTTCGTCGCGTTCGAAACGAAACACGATATTCACCACCAATTCACCGCCGGGTATCGGGCGCAGTTCTCCAACCCAGGAACCTAGCAGACGTTCCCGGTCCTGATCGGTCAGTGTCGGTTCGGCGTAGGGAGCCAGATTCAGCGGAAAGGCAGCGCCCTGTTGGGTCCAGGTGCCATTGATGGTGCCATCGGCAACCGTGCCTTCGTAGACGCCACTCACTGTATCCACGGTCATGCGCAGTGTATTGCCTTCCACGCTGAGGGAAGTTACCGGCACATTGCTCAGGCTGGGCTGATCCGGTGCATTGAGCACGGCCGTATAGCTGTCGCCTGCGGTTTCCAGTATGAACTGTACGTCGATGTTGGTTGCGGGATCCACGGACAGTGTGCCTTCCCAGGTACCGGCCAGATTGGTTTGAGCATGGATCATACCGGCCCATAAAAGGCCGAGGGCGGACAGTGCCAGGCGAATCTTTTTCATTTGGGTTTCTCCTCTGTTATTCATGACGCACGATTTTGTCCAGATAACTATTTATGTTTATTTTTGTTTATTTGTATCTATTTATGGTCAGGGTTATTCATGACGCAGCGCAAGCACCGGATTGGCACTGACTGTCTTGTAGGATTGCAGCGCGACCGTGACGAATGCCACGGTGATGGCCACCATAGCTGCCAGTAGAAAGATCAGGGGATTGATCCCGGTGCGGTAGGCAAAACCGGCCAGCCACTGATTGACGATTACGAAGGAAACTATCGATGCCACTACCGCACCGATCATGACCAGCAAAATAATATTCCGCGACAACAGGGTTATGATCTGCAGACTTGATGCGCCCAGCACCTTGCGAATGCCGATCTCTTTTGTGCGCCGCTCGGTAGTAAATGAAGCAAGGCCAAACAGACCGAGACAACTGATAAAGATACAGATGCCGGCAAAGACTGCTGTCAGACGCGTGACCCGCTGCTCCGAGACATACAGCTCCGCCATGCGGCGGTCGAGAAATTCAAATTCGAAGGGATGCAGCGGATCAAAGTCCAGCATGACCTCGCGCACGAAGTCCAGGGTGTCGGCTATGCCATCGCCGGCGACATTGAGAATGAGGGTGCGAGTCTGCAGTGCGCGTTGCTGGGCATTTTGGTCGGGAAAGCCGGCCGGCGTGGACAGAATTACCAGCGGCGCGATCGGCTGATGCGCCGAGGCGAAATGGAAATCTTCCACCACGCCGATAACTCTACCGTTAAGTCCAGGTCCGGCGGAATCAATGCGTTTGCCCAGTGGCTGGTCCCAGCCCATTCGGTCTACCAGCGTACGGTTGACGACAAAGTTCTGTCCGACATCGGTGAGCAGGCGTTGGGAAAAGTCGCGCCCTGCCACAAGCTCAATGCCCATGGTTTGCAGAAAACCTTCGCCCGCCGCCATCGCACTGACCGATTGCAGTTCCATAGACCCGGCATTGGTCTCCATATTCAAACCTACCAGGCCCATGATGCCGCCCGGCACATTCTGAGCACTGGCTACACTCAGAATGCCTGGATTGGTCGACAGTTCGTTACGCAAGGCGGGCAGGGATTCGATCACATCAGCGCCGCGCAATGGCACCAGCAATTTGTTTTCCTTGTCGAAACCAAGGGACATATTGGACACATAGCCCATCTGATTGGCCATCAGCAGGGTGCTGGCGATGATGCCGATCGAGATCGTGAACTGAATGAACACCAGAAACTGGCGCAGCCTGCCACTGGCACTGCGACTGGTGTTGACCGCACTGGACAGCGCCACCATCGGTGCCACCGACGAAAGATAAAAAGCCGGATACAGACCTGACAATAATCCGACCAGCAGACTCAAACCGATCAGCCAGACCAGCAACACGGGATCGAACAGGCTGCCGCTATAGAAATTCGCACCCAGCAGTTCATCCAGCAGCGAATAATTGAGCAATAGTTGTACCAGTGCCAGCGAGGTCAATACTGCCAGCAACACAAAAAACAGCGATTCGCCGAGGAACTGCCAGATCAGCTGGTTACGCTGGGCACCAAGTACCTTGCGCATGCCGACTTCCCTGGCGCGTTTCATCGAACGCGCGGTCGCGAGATTCACATAGTTGATACAGGCAATGCCGAGAATAAACAGCGCGACGGCGGCGAAACTGACGACGTAAAAGCGGCTGCCGGACGGCAGATCGTATTGCAACCCGCTTTCAAGATGCACGTCGGTGAGTGCCTGGGCGCGAAAGCTGGCATCAAAGCTGTCCTGCAGACCGAAGGTGCGGGCCATGGATTCTATGCGATCGGTTGTAAAGCGGGAAAACATCCGGTCAAAGTCGGCCGGATTGAAATTCTCGCGCATCAGCAGGTAAGTGAAGTCACTGACTCCACCCAGCATCTGCTGCAGCACTGCCTCGTTTTCCGGCAGCACTCCGGTGCGGTTGATCGAAATCAGCACGTCGTATTTCAGATGACTGTGTTCCGGCAGGTCGGCAAACATCAGGGTGATGCGGTAGTCCGCGGTATCGGTGGAAACGATTTCGCCGACCGGGTTCGCGTCGCCAAAATAGCTGCGCGCAAAAGTCTCGCTGACCGCGACAGAATTGCCGTCATTCAATGCGCCTTCTGGATTGCCATAAATGATGTTATGAGTAAACACATCGAAGACATTCAGGTCGGCCAGATACACATCGTCCCAGTAATAGGTGTCCTGTCCGCGGCGGAACACCGTCGGCTGACCGGCGTTGGGTGGACGGAAGCGGGTATAGGTCTCGACCGCATCCGGATTGTCCATCAGCAGCAGTTGGCCCAGCGACTGGGCTGACCAGGCCAGCGCATTCTCATTGCCGCTGAAGTTGTAATTGTTCACAACGCGAAAGATGCGTTCGTGATTCACGTGATGGCGGTCATAGCTGAGCTCACCGACGATATACAGGCCTAGTATCAGGCAGCAGCTGATGCCCAGGGTCAGCCCGAAGACATTGATCAGCGCATAGAGCTTTTCGCGGTACAGCTTGCGCAGCGTGATTCTCAGATAGTTCTTGAACATGGCTTCCTTTTTATTAGTTATTGGTTCATTGGTTCATTTGTTGTTCGCCGTCAGCGGACCGGTCATGGCGAGTGATGACTGCCAGCCTGCCGATTTTGTAAAGCAATTGTCCTGCCAAATTCAAATAGTTAGGAAAATGAACTACTTGGCTCGATTACAGATCGTCTGTCACGAAAAGCATAGTGGAATTCGCCGCTAAAGTGGAATTTTTGCCAATTACTGATGCCGGAGTTGGGCGACTGTCCATGAAACCAACAGCAAAACCCCAGTAACGCTAGAAGTATCTGTCCCCCCAGGGTTTCTGGAAATTTTTAGCAGGAGCGGAGAGCGCCGTGAACGATCAATGCCTCGGCATAGGCTGTGCCGTGGCGGTGCTGCGAGATCAGGTCGAGGACAGTAGAACCGTTATCGAGTTTGACATTGATGTCATGACCGGCTTCGATAAAGAAAGGCACAAACCTGGCAAACAGTTCCGCAGTCATGCTGCGGTAGGCTTTAAGCAGAATGTTGTAGTCTGTCGGAACACCTTCCGGAGGCAACAGCCCGAGAAAGAGTTTAAGGCGTTCATCGCTCCATTCTTCGTTGAGGGTTGCCGGTTGAGTGCGTTCGGCGCCGGATTTTTTCTCGGTCTTCACTTGAGCTTCTCCCTAAGCAATTCATTGATCTGGGCGGGGTTGGCTTTGCGCTTTGACAGTTTCATCGCCTGGCCAACCAGGTAGGCGAACACTTGCTGCTTGCCGTCACGATATTGTTGAACCTGTTCCGGATTGGCCGCAATCACATCCGCGACCAGTTGTTCCAGCGCGCCGGAATCAGTGACCTGCTTGAGGCCACGACTGGCGATGACTTCATCCACCTCAGCTGTGTCTGTCTGCATCGCCTCGAACACGGTCTTGGCTATTTTGCCGGAAATAGTATTGTCCTTGATTCTGCTTATCAGGGTTCCCAGGCGTTTCGCGCTGATCGGGGAATCCTTGATGTCGAGATTGTTCTTGTTCAACAGGGCAAGCAGTTCTCCCATTACCCAGTTGGCGGAAAGCTTGGCATCGTCGCAGACTTTCACTACCTGTTCAAAATAGTCGGCGGTTTCCCTTTCGGCTGCCAGTACATCGGCATCGTAATCGCTGAGATTGAAATCCCTGACGAAGCGGGCTTTTTTCTGGCCGGGCAGTTCAGGCAGGGTGGTCCTGACTGCTGCTATATAGGCATCATCGATCACTACCGGCAGCAAATCCGGTTCCGGGAAGTAGCGATAATCATTGGCCACTTCCTTGCTGCGCATCGAACGCGTTTCGTCTTTGTCACTGTCGTACAACCGGGTTTCCTGCACAATCTTGCCGCCGTCTTCAAGAATTTCTCTCTGGCGTATCACTTCAAAATTGATGGCCTTCTCGACGAAACGAAAGGAGTTGATGTTCTTTATTTCGGTGCGCGTGCCAAACTCAGTAGCGCCGAATTTACGCAGAGACACATTGGCATCGCAGCGCATGGAACCCTGTGACATATTACCGTCGGAAATTTCCAGATAACGAATAAGGGAATGCAGCTTCTTCAGATAGGCCACGGCTTCCCTGGCGCTGCGCAGTTCCGGTTCCGAGACCACCTCCAATAATGGTGTGCCTGCCCGATTGAGATCGATACCAGACATGCCGTGGAAATCCTCGTGCAGGGATTTACCTGCGTCTTCCTCCATATGGGCACGGGTGATTCCGATCGTTTTCCCGGATCCATCCTCCATCGTAATGGTCAGTGAGCCTTTTCCTACAATCGGAAAATGCAGCTGGCTTATTTGATATCCCTTCGGCAAATCCGGATAAAAATAGTTTTTGCGGTCGAACACGGAGCGATGATTTATCTCGGCATTGATGGCCAGACCAAAACGTACGGCCATGCGCAGTGCCTCTTCATTCATAACCGGCAAAACTCCCGGCAAGGCCAGATCATAGATGTTAGCCTGTGTATTGGGCTCGGCACCAAATTTTGTGGCAGAACCGGAAAACAGTTTGCTGTTGGTGGAAAGCTGCACGTGCACTTCCAGCCCGATGACGGTTTCCCAGCTCATGCCACAGCTCCTGGCAGTGGGGGTTTGCGTTTGTGCCAGTCGGTATGCAATTGAAATTGATGGGCCACATTCAACAGTCTGGCTTCGTCAAAATCGCCAGCAACAATTTGCAAACCCACAGGAAGATTGTTACTGAATCCGGCCGGAACGGAGACGCCCGGCAGTCCTGCCAGATTCACGGCGATGGTGTAGATGTCTTCAAGATACATCGCGACCGGATCTGTCTTCGCGCCGGTTATAAAGGCGGTATGTGGTGACGTCGGCCCCATGATCACATCCACCTGTTTGAACGCATCCAGAAAATCCTGCTTGATCAGGCGCCGGATCTGTTGGGCTTTTCGATAATAGGCATCGTAAAAGCCGGCGGAAAGGGCGTAGGTTCCTACCAGAATGCGTCGCTTCACCTCGTCGCCAAAACCTTCACTGCGACTGCGTTTGTACAGGTCGGTAAGATCAACCGGGTCGGCACAACGGTAACCGTAGCGCACACCATCAAAGCGGGATAGATTGGCGGAAGCTTCCGCAGGCGCCACTACATAATAGGCGGACACCGATAAGTGGTTGTTAGGCAGATCAATATCTACCAGTCTGGCACCGAGTTTTTCGTAGACCGCAAGCGCCTCTCGTACCGCTTTCTCCACGCCCGGGCTAAGGCCTTCGGCAAAGTGTTGGCGCGGTATGCCGATTCGCAATCCTGACACGGAATCACCCAGGGTCGCGGTATAGTCCGGCACCGGCAGATCGACACTGGTCGAATCACGCGGGTCCATACCGGCCATTACATTCATCAACAGGGCCGCATCCTCTGCGCTCTTGCTGATCAGTCCGGCCTGGTCAAGACTGGAAGCAAAGGCGATCATGCCCCAGCGTGAGATGCGACCGTAACTGGGTTTGAAGCCGGTAATTCCGCAGAAAGCTGCAGGCTGACGAATGGAGCCACCGGTGTCGGTACCGGTAGCGATGGCGCACAGGTCAGCAGCAACCGCTGCGGCAGAACCACCGGAAGAGCCACCTGGCACTCTTTGAATATCCCAGGGATTTTTTACGCCACCATAAAAACTGGTTTCATTGGAGGAACCCATGGCAAATTCGTCCATATTGGTTTTGCCCAACATGACCATGCCCGCTGCCTGGAGTCTTTCCACCACAGTGGCATCATAAGGCGAGATGAAATTGTCCAGCATGCGCGAACCGCAGGAAGTTCTGACCCCGGTCGTACAAAAGATATCCTTGTGGGCAATCGGGATCCCGCACAGCGGACTGGTTTTGCCTTTGGCCAATTGTAGATCCGCCGCACGAGCCTGGAGCAAGGCCTGTTCTTCACAGATCGTAATGAATGCATTCAAGGTCGGATTCAACTGACCAATTTTTTGCAAAAACTGTCTGGTCAGTTCAACACTGGATATCTGGCGATTGGCCAGGGCAATGGAGAGTTCGGCAACTGTACTGCTTATCATGATTATTCTATGACTTTGGGAACCAGATAGAGACCGGCTTCGGTAGCGGGGGCGATTTTTTGCAAATAATCCCGTTCGTTTGTTTCAGTGACCGTGTCAGTACGCAGGCGCTGGATAGCATCCAGAGGATGGGAAAGCGGCTCTACATTAGTCGTATCCACAGTCTGCATCTTGTCTATCAATGCCAGGATGGACGAGATTCTGTCCGCCACCTGCGCCGCTTCGTCATCATTCACCTTGAGACGCGCCAGCTGGGCAATCTTCTCTACTTCTGACCGGCCGATGGCCATCGCGTGGCTCCTGTTTTTCAGAATCAGTCGCAACCAAAAACTGATATTGCGACCTATAACAAATAAATTGCGACGGATACTTGTTCAATATCCTGCTCGTGGCTATAGTACGTACCTGTCGCCGGGAGGCGAGATTATACTGGAAATTCACAGGTTTAGAATAAAATAATAGTCCGTGCCAGTAGCCCGTTTGTCCCGCAGATTGCTCCAGGAGAGTCCCTCTAACCCGCTCTTATTCGAGGTATACAGTAATTAGATGTTCAAGAAACTAAGGGGTCTTTTCTCCAATGATCTTTCGATAGATCTCGGTACCGCCAATACGCTTATTTATATCCGCGATGTGGGAATCGTACTCAACGAACCCTCGGTGGTGGCTATTCGTACTCATAACGGTCAAAAGACCGTCACCGCCGTAGGCACAGACGCCAAGCGCATGCTTGGTCGCACTCCCGGTAATATCACTGCGATTCGCCCGTTGAAAGACGGTGTGATTGCCGACTTTCAGGTCACCGAGAAAATGCTGCAGCACTTCATCAACAAAGTGCATGAAAACAGCTTTTTCCCTCCTAGCCCTCGGGTGCTGGTATGTGTGCCATGCAAATCCACCCAGGTGGAGCGCCGCGCCATACGCGAATCAGTCATGAGCGCGGGCGCGCGGGAAGTACGACTTATCGAAGAACCCATGGCAGCGGCGATTGGTGCCGGTCTGCCGGTAGACAAGGCCAGTGGCTCGATGGTCGTGGATATAGGCGGTGGAACCACCGAGATCGCAATCATTTCTCTCAATGGTGTGGTCTATTCCGAATCGGTCAGGGTAGGAGGTGACCGGTTTGACGAGGCAATCGTCACGCATGTGCGGCGTAATTACGGCAGCCTGATTGGGGATGCCACAGCCGAGCGTATCAAGAAGGAAATCGGCTGCGCCTATAATACCGGCGAAGTTCGCGAAATCGATGTACGTGGTCGCAATCTCGCCGAAGGGGTGCCGCGCAGCTTTACGCTCAACAGTGACGAAATTCTGGAAGCGCTGCAGGAACCACTGTCTGCGATCGTGCAGGCAGTAAAGAGTGCACTGGAACAGTCGCCACCGGAACTGGCATCTGATATTGCTGAAAGCGGTCTGGTGCTTACCGGCGGGGGTGCCTTGCTTCGGGATCTGGACCGGCTGTTGTCCGAGGAAACCGGTCTACCGGTTATCGTGGCCGATGACCCGCTCACCTGTGTAGCGCGTGGTGGTGGTCGCGCTATGGAGCTGATGGATTCTCAAGGTATCGATTTATTGACCCAGGAATAAACCCCTGCGCGGAGGAATTCCGTCATCGATAAGACACTGTTTATCAAGGGAGTTTCTCTAGAGTATCGGGTTCTCTCCTTCGTCCTGCTGTCGGTTTGTCTTATGTTTGCGGACAGCCGTTTTGGTTATCTGGACAAAGTTCGCTTTGTGCTGGGTTACTTCACCACGCCGGTTTACTGGGTCGCCGACACACCGGCACGGATCTCCTTCCTGATCGATGATGTCTTCGTATCACGCACAGATCTGATCGAGGAAAACGAAGACCTGCGTGGACAGTTGCTGGTGTCGCAACGTCAACTGCAGTTACTTGAAAGCCTGGTGTCGGAAAACAACCGGCTGCGGGCATTGCAGGATTCGGCCCGGGCAGTAAACGGCGAAGTGCTGACGGCCGAGATTATCAATGTATCCCCCGATCCCTATTCCAAACGCGTGTTGGTCAACAAGGGTGCCCGAGACGGTGTGTTTGAAGGGCAGGCCTTGCTCGATGCCAATGGTCTGATGGGTCAGGTGGTCGAAGTCCTGCCGTTTACCAGCTGGATACTGTTAATCACGGATTCTCATCACGTCACGCCGGTACAGGTGAATCGTAATGGTGAGCGGGCCTTGGCCCGCGGCAGCCGAACTACCGCCTCGGAACTGGAACTGGAATTTGTCACCCAAACCCAGGACATCAAAGCCGGCGACCGCCTTGTCAGCAGCGGTATGGGTCAGGTTTATCCGAAGAATTATCCGGTGGCCGAGGTGATCAGTGTCTATGCCGATCCCGGGCAACCGTTTTTGCGGGTACGGGCCCGCCCGCTTGCGCTGATTGAAAGCACACGTCACGTGATGCTGGTATTCGAGAATTCCGACGAAGGGTTCGACCCAGCGCCGCTTGGACTTGATCCCCAGACGCAGAATGTGGCTGAACCACCGGCCGAAACTGCGTCCACTACACAGTAAAGGGGAAGCAATTGGACACCCGCGCCCACGCCCTCTGGGTCATCTTACTTACCTTTTTCATCGCTTACCTGCTGGCCATCGTGCCGATGCCGAACTGGGCCATGAATTTTCGTCCGGAATGGGTTTCCCTGGTACTCATCTACTGGGTGATGGCCTTGCCCTACCGGATTGGTATCGGCGTTGCCTGGGTAGCAGGACTGTTTATGGATATCCTTGAGGGCAGCATTCTGGGCTTGAATGCGATGGTCTTTGCGATACTTGCCTATATCATCCTCAGCCTGCATAAGCGTCTGCGTATGTTTTCTGCGCTGCAACAGAGCGGTCTGATTCTTGCTGTGATCGGACTGAATCTGATGGTCAGTCACTGGTTGCAACTGATAAGCGGACAGACTGTAGCATCGGGCATGTTGTTTCTCATGGGCGCGGTCAGCAGCGCCTTGTTGTGGCCTTTTATTTTTCAACTCTTGCGACATCTGCGTCGCAGTTTCAGTGTTAGTTAGTTTGCTGGTAACTGGTGACGGACGGTCACGATGACAGAGACCAGAGAATTATTGCTAGCTACTGCCTCTCCCCGACGTTGTAAATTGCTGCGACAGATTGGTGTTGCATTCCGGATTGTCGGTCATACCGTCAATGAATCGCGTGCGGACGCCGAGTCTGCGCGCGAATTTGTCATGCGTATGGCGCGTGAGAAGGCGGTCAGTGCCCTGACTCGTATCTCGTCGGATCGTCGCGTAGTGGTGCTGGCCGCAGATACGATCGTCGTATTGGGCGATAAAGTGCTGG
>JBBDXV010000452.1:0-1192 GCA_040902165.1 Pseudohongiellaceae bacterium | reverse complement strand
CCCATTCAACAACTGTTACGGGAAGGTCAGAATATCGTCGTTCAGGTAGCCAAGGACGCCATCAGCAGCAAAGGCGCAAGACTGACCACTCATCTCACCCTGCCTTCGCGCAACCTGGTCTATCTACCTCGCAGTCACAATTCCGGAATCTCACAGCGTCTGGAAGATGAACAGGAGAGGCAGCGCTTGCAGACTATATTGCAAGCTTGTCTGGTAAACGAGGCATCGGCCAATCAAGGCGGCTTCATCGTTCGTACCGCTGCCGAAGGCGCAAGTCAGGAGAGTCTGCTGGAAGATGTCCGATTCCTGAAACGTTTGTGGGCTACTGTGGAAAGACAGATTGAGAGAGGCGGAGCGGTACGCGTGTTGTACAGTGAAATCCCGCTGTACCTGCGCACCATGCGCGATCTGATCAGGCCGGAAGTGGAACGCATACGGGTGGATTCCGAGACATTATGCAGCGAGATTACCCAATTCCTGCATGACTTTATTCCGGAGACTGCGACAGCGGTGGAGCTCTATCAGGGTGAAAGACCCATCTTTGATCTTTATGGTATTGAAGACGAGATCAACAAGGCCCTGGTTCGTGAGGTCAAACTCAAGTCCGGGGGTGACCTGATTATTGATCAGACTGAAGCAATGACCACCATAGACGTCAATACCGGGGGTTACATCGGAAGTCGCAATCATGCTGAAACCATTCTGAAAACAAATCTTGAGGCGGCCTCTGCCATCGCCCGGCAGCTGCGACTTCGCAACCTGGGCGGCATCATTGTTCTGGACTTTATCGACATGCAGGATGCGGAGCACAGACGACAGGTGCAACGAACTCTGAGCAAGGCGCTTGAGAGGGACCATGCGCGCACTTCAATTACCGGCTTTTCCCAGTTGGGGTTGATCGAAATGACCCGCAAACGAACGCGTGAAAGTCTTGAGCAGATACTCAGTAGCCCCTGTCCGGTTTGTCAGGGTCGGGGGAAACAAAAGTCTCCGGAAACCGTTTGTTACGAGATATTCCGCGAGATTGTACGGGCAGGCCGGGTCTATGAGAATGATGTGTTGCTGGTGATGGCGTCCCGGACAGTGGTCGATCGACTGCTGGATGAAGAATCGGGTACTCTCGCTGATCTTGAGGAATTAATCGGCAAGACGGTCAAATTTGAGGTGGAACCTATGTATACTCAGGAACAAT
>JBBDXV010000451.1:276-1735 GCA_040902165.1 Pseudohongiellaceae bacterium | reverse complement strand
CTGCCATCGGGATTCATATTGGGAACGATATGGAAACAGCAGCGCTGTAACAGCTCTCTGGCAGTCGGGTCGTTTTCGTCGAGCAATTTCTCCAGCAGCCCTTCCATCCACCACTCGGCCATCGTCTCACCGGGATGCTGTCGCGCGATAAGCCAGCAGTTCAACAATTTATCATCGGCCTTCCTGGTTTTATTTTCCACGACCAGCAGATCGATATCGGCACCGTCCAGTGTCTTGCCAAGGGAGCAATGACGAACCAGCGGTGAGCTGACCGCCTGCGTCAGCAGATCATGATGTCTTTCCGTTGAATACGGAGTGAAGTAACTGAAATAGACGATGTCGTGTGCCGGCGTAAAGTCCCAGGAAAGCACGCCGTCGGCAAACACTGTGGGATGGCGGCGCCAGGTGCGTCGATCATAGGAATAAAGCACGCGATAATCTTGAAAGCCGTCCGGATAGGCGGCTCCTCCGGCATTGATGATCTTCAGTCTGCAGGATGTCGCGCGCACCCGGCTGAGACGAAAATAGAACCACTGATAGAACTCTGACTGATTGTCAGTAATGATTTCCAGTCGTATGTCCTGCGGATCATCGAGCGAAATGACCTTTATATTGCCGGCATCAAACCCGCTGCTGATGTGCACTGGAGGCCTGCTTCCGGATCGGCGTGTAAAGAGTCAGTCTATTCAACCGGCACATTGAATCGCACTTCCAGATAGGTGACCGATCCTTCCACTGCCGTGTATTGATGCGGCGTACCTTCGGGAATAAGGATCGCATCGCCTTTGGCGACTTGACGCGCCAGGCCACCCTCTATATTGCCCGGCCCGCCGCCTTCCGGTCGCACTACAATGCCACCGGTAACCAGGGTGCCCGCCCCATCGATGATGTAATGCAGTTCTGTGCCAGGGATATGGACAATGGCCCCGGCCGCCTCGGTGCGACGAATCAGATTGATGCGGTAATGGTCAGTGGTCGTAACCAGTCCTGCACCCATTCCCGGTCGCTCAGTGGCGGAGCGTTCCAGTGCGGCGGCTATGTCGGCGCCATTGACATAAAGCGCCGGCGGCATCGGTTCCTGCGCATTGACGACGATGCCGGTGACCAGCAGGGTACATACGGTGGCTATTGTTTTTCTCATTTTTATTCCTCCTATTACTTCAGCAACAGAGCGCCAACTATACTGTAAAAGGGGACGGAGGGATTATTTTTTAACCAGTTCGTAGCTTGGCACGACCATTGAACGATTCTGGACTCCGCCGCCATTTCCTTTTATGCTCCTCGCACTGTTCCAGTGTTCATCTTTCCAACCACGACTCCGGAGCCATCGGCTAAAAGGGGACGGAGGGATTATTTTTTGACAAGTTCGTAGCCTGGCACGACCATTGAACGATTCTGGACTCGGCCGCCATTTCCTTTTATGCTCCTCGCACTGTTCCAGTGTTCATCTTTCCAACCA
>JBBDXV010000451.1:0-176 GCA_040902165.1 Pseudohongiellaceae bacterium | reverse complement strand
CGACTCCGGAGCCATCATGAAACGTGTAATAAACCCAGTCCTTGCAATCACCGCAGTACTGTTCAGCAGCCTGGTCAACGCCCAGGCCGCCGTTGTGCTCTACAACGAGCGGGTTGTCGCCGTCGATCAGACATTGCCGGATGCCACTGAGTTGTGGGTCAAACCCGACGACCTGA
>JBBDXV010000450.1:0-1737 GCA_040902165.1 Pseudohongiellaceae bacterium | reverse complement strand
GCCGTCCTCGACCAGATATTCACGGTGCTGCAGATAAGCTCCCCTGATATACAGATATTCATCGCCGACGATCAGATCATCAAACGGTAATACCCTGGCGCGGAAATCGATCGCCCGACTGCCGGCCAGACTGTCGCGCGTCGCACTGTGATCCACATTTGCCACAGGATCCACAAGGGTGTCAGTGACGAGACCAATAGAGTCCCGCAAGGTGCTGGGGCCGAGCAATGGAAGTACAACATAGGGTCCCGACCCCACACCCCAGCGAGCCAGGGTCTGGCCAAAATCCTCGTTATGCTTTTCCAGACCGAAGCTGTTACCGGCCACATTGAACAGGCCACCCACACCCAGGGTGGAGTTGATCGCGACGCGACCCAGATCAGAACCGGCCTGACGAAACTTGCCCTGCAACAGGTCATTGACCACTACATTCACATCATCGAGGTTGCCAAAGAAGTTGCGGACACCGTGTTTTGCGATGGAAGGCACGGCAATCTCATAAGCTTTGGCAAGAGGCTTGAACAGCAGAGTGTCCACAACCCGGTTGAATCGCAATGTAGCGCGGTTTACCGGCTCCAGTGGATCACCGGACTCAGCCGCCTGACCGGGTGCGCTCAACAACAACAGACTGAACATCACCAGTGCCAGAATGAACGGCAACGAAATACCGCCGGTGGACAAGTACCGGAGATAACGGAATCTGGGAACAGATGTAAAAGTCTTGTAGTGAAACATGTTGAACTCCTTGCTGCGCCTTCTTCTCTATGCACAAGTGTGCTGGATGATCGGAGCCAAGGCGGCGAATACACGCTCCGATTGATCCGCGTTGATCAGTTTTCCCAATACATTGGTAAAGCGGTGTATCTGCACGCCGGAGACGATGTACTGCCAGCGATAGGCTTTCAAAATCGTGCTGCGAATCTGCTCTGCTTCCTCAGCGGTGAAGCTGCGGTCAGCATGAGCAATGAAGTAAACTGCATCAGCTTCCGCCTGCCCCTGCAGAATGCCGTCCATGGCACCTACCAAAGCGATCAGATCGTTCACTGCAAGATCGCGTTGTTCTGCGGTGAGTCTGGCATCCTCTTTCAGCCATTCCAGTTCATCGAGAATCGCGTGCTGGGATTCTTCGCGCCAGAGATACAGGAACACATTCTTCCACAGTTCAGACAGTTCACTGTCCGTCGCAATGCTCTCCTTGTAGTGAGCCTGGGTGAACAACTCGATCAGCAGGGTAAGCCCTAACACTGACCAGGTGGATTTGCCGAGCACTATCGAGGCAACGGCATCGGCATCCGGTGAAAAGTGATAGCCTGGTGGCATCTGCTCGCCGGCCAACGCATCCAGACGGCGAAACAATTCCTGGTGTTTCAGGTCAAACATGTTTGCATAAGTACGGCCTTGCACCTGGCTGAAGAATCGGCGCTCTTTCTCGTTGAGAAAAGTCAGGTCCTTCACCATGGACAGGCCATCCGGCAGAAACTTTTTATCCATTTCAAAGCGACGGAAACGAATTACGTCCTTGTCGATATCCCAGTTCACCCTTTTGGAATTGGCGATGCATTTGGCATACTGCTGGGTGTTTTCGGTTTGGCTGACTAACATTTCCCGCTCCTTCTTTTCTCTGTTCTTTATCTGTTGGTCTCTGTTGTTTAAAGTCTAGACAGACAGGTCTGTCTGTACCTGCTGCAAAAAAAATGCCTGCTAGATTTCAATCAATCGTTCAGCTGCCTTGACTGC
>JBBDXV010000449.1:0-1763 GCA_040902165.1 Pseudohongiellaceae bacterium | reverse complement strand
CTCAAATGATTACTGCCAGGGGATTGCCTGGCGCTCTTTGGTCAATAGCGAGAAAACCATGAAACGATTACAGGTTTTTTGCACTGCCATGTCCCTACTCCTTGGCTTCGGCGCTTCAATTCCTGCCATACAGGCACAGTCTCAACAGGAGAATACGGCCATGACAACAGCATCACCGGTGGCAGGAGTCCGTTTTCGCTTCATCGAAACCAATGGCATCAGAATGCGGGTAGCGGAGGCCGGCAGCAGCGGCCCGCTGATTATTCTTGCCCATGGCTGGCCGGAATCCTGGTACTCCTGGCGCCATCAGATTCCGGTGCTGGCGAATGCAGGATATCGTGTGGTGGCACCGGATATGCGCGGATACGGCAGTACCGATGCTCCACCGGAAGTCAACGACTACGACATAGTGCATCTCACTGCTGATATGGTCGGCATCGTCGACAGCTATGGTGAAGAGAAAGCCATCATCGTCGGTCATGACTGGGGCTCTATAGTTGCCTGGCAGAGCGTATTGCTGCATCCTGACCGGTTTTCCGCAATGGCGGCATTGAGCGTTCCCTATGGCGGCCGACCTTCGCGTTCACCGGTCGAGGGTTGGCGCGAAAGATATGGCGACAACTTCTATTACATCCTTTATCACCAGGAGCCCGGCGTTGCCGAAGCGGAATATGATGCCGATCCACGCGGATTACTGAGCCGGCTTTATCTTTCTCCCGATTCGCCGCGCCATGCACCTTTGATTACCGACCGGCAACGCAGTGCCGGTGGCTGGATCGGTCGTCTCGGCGCGCCGATGGGATTACCGGACTGGCTCACCCAGGACAATCTCGATTATGTGGTGCAGGAATTCAGCCGGGCCGGGTTCCGTGGCGGCGTCAATTATTATCGTAATTTTCAACGAAACTGGGAAATCACTCCGCAGTTGGCAGGTGTACAGATCCACATACCGGTTGTATTTATTGCCGGTCAGCGGGACTCGGTCATCGCTGGCGCTACAGCGGAACAATTGACTGAATCCATAGGCCGGGTAACGACTGATCTGCGCGGCGTGAATATCTTGCCCGCTGCGGGACACTGGATTCAGCAGGAACTGCCTGACGACACCAATCGCATTCTTCTGGAGTTTCTTGAACGGCTGTGACAGCAGTAGATCAACTGCGAACTACTGAGCGCAACAACCCTATTCCAAATGCCGCCATGGCGACCGAGACGAAGCCGTTCAGATAATTGAAAATCGCGTAAGGGGCATACTCCAGTACCGGAACTCCCAACGTGGCCGCATAGAATACTCCGGCCGTGGTCCAGGGAATGATGCCGGTGGTCATCGTGGCACCTTCTTCCACCGACCGGGAAAGCACGGCGCGGTCCAGGTTTTGTTCATCGTACTGTTGCCGGAACAACTGACAGTTCAGAATGATCGAGATATAGGCCTCGCCCATCGACAGATTTCCGATGAAGCCGCCAAGTACCGTGCTGGCGATCAGTGAAGTAGTCCGACGAATACGCTGCAACAGTGCCGCCAGCAGTCGGCTGAGAATTCCGGATTCGTGCAGTATTCCGCCCAGCGCGAGCGCCATCAGTGCCAGAGTCAGGGTCCAGGCCATACTGGCGATACCGCCACGTCCTAACAGTCCGTCCAGGCTGGTGATGCCGGTTTGTCCCGGCGTATTCATCCACAGACTGTTAAGCACAGCAGTAACAGTTTCATCCTGGTAAATCACCGCAATCACACAGGCGCTGATTATCGATGCCGACATGGT
>JBBDXV010000448.1:7582-12042 GCA_040902165.1 Pseudohongiellaceae bacterium | reverse complement strand
CATCTACCAGCAATACATTCTTGCCGCGAAACTCCAGGTCAATCGCATTGAGTTTCTGTCGCACCGATTTTCGCCGCTGACTCTGGCCCGGCATGATGAAGGTTCTGCCGATATAGCGATTCTTGACAAATCCTTCGCGATATTTGATACCCAGACGATTGGCCAGTTCCAGCGCCGAAGTGCGACTGGTATCAGGAATCGGAATAACGACATCGATATCATGATCGGGGCGCAGACGACGCAGTTTGTCGGCCAGCTTTTCGCCCATTCGCAGCCGCGCCTTGTAAACCGAGATACCATCCATCAGCGAATCCGGCCGGGCAAAATAAACATGCTCAAAAATACATGGGGTTCGTTCACCCTGTTCTGTACAGATCTTTGTATGCAGGTTTCCTTCCACATCGATATACACCGCCTCACCCGGTGCCACGTCGCGTTCCAGGGTAAATCCCTGGGAGTCCAGCGCCACGCTCTCCGAGGCAATCATGTATTCATCTCCCTCGGCGGTGACACGCTTGCCGAAGACCAGTGGCCGAATGCCATTGCGATCGCGGAACCCGACGATGCCGTAGCCGGCCAGCATTACCACTGCAGCAAAACCACCGCGACAGCGACGATAGACGCCTGTCAACGCCTTGAAAACATCCTCGGGCTCCGGCTCTACCTTTCCCAGACTTTGCAGTTCATGGGCAAACACATTCAGCAGTACTTCAGAATCCGAGTCGGTATTGATATGGCGAAGATCAGTTTTGAACAGCTCACGCACCAGCTCGGTTGAATTGGTCAGATTTCCGTTATGAGCAAGACTCAAACCATAGGGGGAATTGACATAGAAAGGTTGTGCCAGAGCAGGACTCGAACTGCCTGCGGTGGGATAGCGTACATGACCGATACCCATCTGCCCGATAAGTCGCTCCATGTGGCGGGTGCGAAATACATCTTTCACGAGGCCGTTGTCCTTGCGCAGGTTAAGCTTGCCGTAGTCACTGGTCATAATGCCGGCAGCGTCCTGACCCCGGTGTTGTAGTACCGCGAGTGTATCGTAGATACAAACACCCACTTCAGATCTAGCCACCACGCCTACCAGTCCGCACATCCGTCTACCCTGCCCTAGTTCAATTTAGGTTCCCGGTCGGCATTCCACCTGCAGAAAAATCCAGGCCGGAAAAATCGCCGATAAAAATTCTTGACCATTCGATGAGTGCCAGCCCCTGAGGAATCAATTGCGACTGCTGCCAGGGACCTGTTTCAGAAACAAAGGTACCGGTAAAGAACATGACCAGCAGGACAATGATGACTCCGCGGGCAATGCCAAATACACCGCCCAGCAAACGATCAGTAAACTTTAGCCCCGTGATCGTCAGCAGCTTGCCGATAAAATGATTCAGCAAGGTGCCCAACATCATGGTCACAATGAACAAAATCGCAAAAGCGGCCACATAGCGGGTAGTTTCGCCTTCCAGCAATCCACTCAAGGTCGGTGCCAGGGGCTCACTGTAGATCCTGGCGACCAGTAATGCTGCGATCCAGGTCAACAATGACAGGACTTCCTTTACCAGCCCGCGCCAGAGTCCAAACAGAAACGACACGGCGACTATAGACAGGATAGCGATGTCCACCCAGTTCAATCCGGTCACCACCAGTTCGGCCTCGACCAGCTATAAGGCTTCGATTTCAAACCGCACCACCATGCCGGACAACTGAAATTCACCCTGTAATTGCTGTCGTAGCTCCTCTATCTTTTCGCGCTCCAGCTGCGGACCGACATAGACCGCTGTCATAACACCCTGCTCTGTGGTGACTTCGCGCGTATAGGCTTTGTAGTTGGAAGTCAGCAATCTTTGCAGCAGGGATTCGGCATTGCGCATTTCGGAAAAACTTGCCAGTCTGACGCTCCAGCCTATGGGCAGGCCGCGTTCATCCAGCGCCGGGCCGGATGCTACTGTGGTTTCGGCTGCGGGCTCGTCAGTCACGTTGGCAATTAGATCGGCAATGGTGACTGGCTCAACGACCGCAGCAGTATCGGTCCCGGCCGGTTCCTGAACCGGTTCAACAACAGTTTCGACGGTGTCAGTATCCGGAATCACCGTGGGCGCCGGTTCAGTTTCGAGGATGACACGCTGCGCCACCGGTTCCGGCAGCAGGTTGATTACCGGAGTCTGGGGAATTCGACTGCTGACCGGACGCTGGTAGCTGCCCTGGCCATCAAAAATGATCGGCAGAAATATCAGGGCCAGTGCCAACAGGACTATCGTCCCGACGATGCGTTGTTTGGTGTTCTGATTCACACTCCCCTGCCTGTGTCACTCACGCCTTGCTCTGCAACCCTTTGTCTACCCTGCACTGCGCCAGACTTACGAACCAGTCCCAAGTCCCGTCAAATAGCCCCGCACGGCTGCGACCGTAAAGAACGAACCTGTAACCAGAATCAGGTCCCGGGGATGCGATGTTTCAAGGGCTGTCCGGTAGGCATCTGCTGGATCAGCAAACACGGTCGGAAAGCGTGTCAGTCCCATGGAATCCAGCAGTTCCGCGAGTTTTTGCGCTTGCATGGCACGGGGCTGATCGACCTGCGCAATATACCAGATGTTCACTTCCGACGCTAAAGCCTGACAGAAACCTTCCACATCTTTATCTGCCATGATCGCCAACACTGCAGCGATTTTGTCAGTCCCGGGATGTTCCTGACGATAACGCAGCAGACCCAGGGCCAATCGCTCTGCCGCAGAAGGATTATGTGCCACATCGAGCAGTACCATTTGCCGGTTTTTGTCGCTGTTCAATAGCTCGAAGCGACCCGCCAATCGCGCCGTGGAGATTCCCAGTTCCAATGCCGCAAGACTGATATCCAGCGGCAGCAGTTTCAGTACCTGAATGACTGTCGCCGCATGATCGGTGGCCAGAATGGTAGCAGGCAATCTGGCCAATGCAGCGGACGCTCCGTCCCGTTCCTGTCCCCACCAGGACCAGTGGTTGTCGCTGCCGGAATCAAATCCATAGTCCCTGCCCAGGAGATGTATCGGTGCATGAAGTTGCAGCGCATGTTCGAGGAGTGAGACCGGAGGCTCCGGTTCGCCACAGACAACCGGTACAGCTGAACGAAATATACCCGCCTTTTCTCGACCGATACTTTCCCGGTCCGGACCCAGCCAGTCAGTGTGATCGACACCGATCTGACTGATAACGCAGACATCGGCATCAATAATATTGACCGCATCCAGTCTGCCGCCCAAACCTACTTCGAGAATCGCGACATCCGGTTTCGCCTGTTCCATCAGGTACAGGGCCGACAAGGTGCCGAATTCAAAATATGTCAGCGACACTGCCTGACGCGCTGCTTCCACTGCCGCAAACGAAGTGCACAACTGCGCATCGCTGACCATCATGCCGTCAAGCTGCAGCCGTTCGTTATAGCAATGGATATGGGGTGAAGTATAGGCGCCGGTGCGGTAACCGGCTGCAAGCAAAACCTGCTGCAGCAGCGCTACACAGGAGCCCTTGCCATTGGTGCCAGCCACGGTAATCACAATTGGCGCCGGCCTGCTCAAACCCAGGCTGTCTGCCACCCGCCTGACCCGGTCCAGTCCCAGGTCTATTTCAACAGGATGCAGTGCCTGAATGGTTTGCAGCCAGGAGGCCAGGTTCATCGTGTCAGGTTCTTCGGCTCGCGGCTAATGTCGGTAATACATCAATTTGGTAATCAGGGAACTGATCTGGTCACGCATATCTTTACGCTGGACGATCATATCAATAGCACCATGTTCGAGCAGAAATTCACTGCGCTGAAATCCTTCGGGCAGCTTTACCCTTACCGTCTGACGAATTACGTCGGGACCGGTGAAACCGACCAGCGCTTTGGGTTCGGCAATATTGATATCCCCCAGCATAGCCAGACTGGCTGATACGCCACCATAAACCGGGTCCACCAGTACCGAGATGAACGGCAGTCCATAGCCACGGAGCTTTTCCAGCGCCGCAGAGGTTTTGGCCATCTGCATCAGGGATATCAGCGCTTCCTGCATGCGTGCGCCACCACTGGTGGAGAAACAGACCAGCGGCAGTCCCCTGGCAATACAGTGATCAACGGCCAGGACAAATTTTTGACCGACTACGGCTCCCATTGAGCCGCCGATAAAACCGAATTCAAAAGCCGCCACGACGGCCTCGACCTCGTTAATCCGTCCGCTGAAGACCAACAGGGCGTCTTTTTCTCCGGTACTTTTTTGCGCGGCAGCAAGTCGATCCTTGTATTTCTTCAGGTCCTTGAATTTTAGGATGTCCCTGGGCTCGAGCCCGGCACCCAGTTCAACCTGACCTTCAGCATCCAGAAACAGCGCCAGCCGACGGCGCGCCGAGATGCGCATGTGATGATCGCATTTGGGACAAACGTCCAGATTGCGGTCCAGCTCCCCTTTATAGAGGGTCTGGTCACAGCGGGGGCATTTCTTCCACAGACCTTC
>JBBDXV010000448.1:5584-7482 GCA_040902165.1 Pseudohongiellaceae bacterium | reverse complement strand
ACACCCTTGAGGGAAACGTAATAAAGGTAGCCGGAACAACGCGCTACTATCGCGGCGGCGCGCTCGGCTGAGGTCGTAGGGGCGACCAGAAATACTGAATCGATCTGCTGTTCCCGCAACAATCCGGTCAACCGGCCTGATTCGCCTGGAGGCATATCCACCAGGAGAACGCCGTCTACCCCGGCAGCGGCACAAGCCTGGGCAAACTCCTCATATCCCATGATCTCCACCGGATTCAAATAGCCCATAAGCACGACTGCAGTCTGCTCATTAGTAGTCCGGAATTTTTTCACCAGGGCCAATACCCCTGCGAGTGTAGTACCGGAGGCCAGCGCCCGTTCCGAACCCTGTTGAATCACCGCACCGTCGGACGAGGGATCGCTGAACGGCATACCCAATTCGATAATATCAGCGCCTGCCTGCACCAGAGCGTGCATCAGTTCAAGCGTGATCTGAAGATCAGGATCACCGGCTACCAGATAAGGAATCAGCAGCTTCCCGCCCGGTGTAACTCTTTGTTGAACAACCTTTTGAATTCGACTCATGAGAATTGATTCAGATTTGAATACCGTCAAGCTCGGCGACCGTGTGTATGTCCTTGTCGCCGCGACCACTCAGGTTTACCACGATATGCTTGTCAGGACCCAGTTCAACGGCCAGCTTCATCGCATAGGCGACGGCGTGACTGGATTCCAGTGCAGGAATGATTCCTTCCATGCGGGTCAGGTCGTGGAATGACTGCAGAGCTTCCTGGTCCGTTGCCGACACATAACGTGCACGATGAATATCCTTGAGCCAGGCGTGTTCAGGGCCAACACCCGGGTAGTCAAGGCCTGCCGATACAGAATGGGTATCCAGTATCTGTCCGGCCTTGTCGGTCATCAGATAAGTACGATTACCATGCAATACGCCCGGTCGACCATCACTCAGAGGTGCTGCATGATGGCCGGTCTCCAGACCCAAACCGCCAGCTTCCACGCCATACATCGCGACTGAACTGTCATGCAGGAAAGGATGAAACAGGCCTATGGCATTGGAACCCCCGCCTACGCAGGCCACCAGCGCATCCGGCAGTCGGCCAAACTGTTCCAGTGACTGGCTGCGCGCCTCACGACCTATGACGCACTGAAAATCCCGTACCAGTTGCGGATAAGGATGGGGACCAGCGGCAGTACCAATCATGTAATAAGTGTTATCGACATTGGTAGCCCAGTCGCGCAGGGCTTCGTTCATCGCATCCTTGAGTGTTTTTGATCCGGAGGTTACAGGGATGACGTTGGCCCCCAACAGCTTCATACGATAGACATTGGCTGACTGTCGCTTGATGTCTTCCGAACCCATATAGACATGGCACTCCAGCCCCATGCGCGCCGCGACAGTAGCGCTGGCAACACCATGTTGACCGGCACCAGTCTCGGCGATGATGCGAGTCTTGCCCATATGCCGCGCCAGCAATGCCTGGCCGATAGTATTGTTGATCTTGTGAGCGCCGGTGTGATTCAGGTCTTCACGTTTTAGCCAGATGTTCGCGCCACCAGCAGCCCTGGCAAGACGACTGGCGAGATAAAGCGGAGACGGACGACCTACATAGTGTTTGAGGTCATATTCATATTCCGCCCAGAACTGTGGATCCTGCGAGAGCTTCCTGTACTCGCGCGCAAGCTCTTCGACTGCAGCCACCAGCGTCTCGCCCACGAACATACCGCCATATTGACCGAAATGTCCGAATTCATCCGGACCGTTGAGCGGGTCCCGATCAGGGTCTGTATGCGCTGCCTGCTTACTCATTTCCGTTTATTCCTCGATCAGCTGTCGCGACTGCCGCACAAAAGCGCCGCAGTTTCTCCTGATCCTTGATTCCTGGTGCCGACTCCACACCACTACTGACATCTACCGCG
>JBBDXV010000448.1:0-5484 GCA_040902165.1 Pseudohongiellaceae bacterium | reverse complement strand
CATTACAGAAGCTCTGTGGCTCTTCGCCATGAAACTGAAGACAATCGATGCGTCCGGTCGCAATTACTTTTTCCACGTCCCGCTCAGTCGGATTGACAAATAATCCGACAACAGAAATGAAGCAGGGAAGATTCGCCAGGATTGCAGAAATCCGATCGACAGTTACTGCACGCGGGCTGGCGGAATGAAAATTCAGCCCGATTGCATCCGCACCCAGGCGCGCCGCCAGGAGGGCATCTTCGTTGCGGGTTACGCCGCAGATTTTTACGCGGGTTCTGGACAAGACTGGCCTGGGTCCGGTGAAAGCGCAGCATTCTAGCAAAAATCGCTTCGCGGGCCTACGGATAAGGCTGTAAAAACATTGGCCCAAGGGGTAATTCCGGCAGTGCAAAAGCCTCCGGATAGGTCACCTTGACCAGATAAAGACCATCGGGAGGCGCAGTTACCGCTCCGAGCTTGCGATCTCGACCCTCCAGCAGTTCCCGACTCCATTCGGCAGGCCGACGCCCCGTTCCCACTTCCAGCAGCATACCGACAATGTTGCGCACCATGTGCTGCAGGAAGGCATTGGCTTGAATGTCTACGACGATAAAGCGATGGTGGTTTTGCACATTGAGCCAGTGCACACAGCGATTGGCAGTGGCAGATTGGCAGCCGGCGGCCTGGAAGGCGGTAAAGTCCTGCTCGCCCAGTAAATATTGTCCGGTCGCGTGCATGGCAGCCACGTTCAATGGCCCGGTTATCTGGGTTAACTGACCGGTTCCAATGGCGGATGCTACCGGATTGCAATGCAGGATATAAAGATAGCGGCGCGCGGTGGCGACAAAACGCGCGTGAAAATCAGATGATACCGGTTTGGCCCAGACTACCCGTATGGTTGGCGGTAACTGGCTGTTGCTGCCTTTGATCCACGCTCTTTCGCCGCGATCGATCCGGCAATCAAAGTGAACCACCTGGCCCGTTGCATGGACTCCTGCATCGGTTCTGCCGGCACAATGAAGCTTGACGGGGTGATCGGCAACCTTCGACAGTGCTGATTCCAGCATTCCCTGTACTGTCGGCAATTGCGGAGACCCCTGACGTTGCCAGCCGCAGAAGTGACTGCCGTCATACTCGACACCCAGCGCAATGCGGGACCCATGCCCAACTTCAGCATTCGTCTCAGTCCCGGGCATAATAATTAATATCTGAGGGGTTATTTATCGAGAGTTTCCAGAAGCGTTCTGGCTTCCCTTACCTGCTCCTCGTTGCCGTCCTTGATGACGTCTTCAAGTATTTCTCTGGCGCCCTGGGGATCACCCATTTTTTGAAAGGCGTAGGCAAGTTCCAGATTGGTGGCGACTTCATCATCAATAGACAGAAAATCCAGATCGTCACTGAAACTTGATTTTTTGGCAGGAACTTTTTTCCCCCCGGCGAGGAAATCCATATCTTCCAGGGCTCCTGCAGTTGTTGAATCATCAGCGCCAGTCTGCAGCTCAGGCTCATCATCGAGCACTTCCACATCGTCAATATCGAAGTCAACGCCATCAATATCATCCAATTCTTCGTCAGTCATCTCGGTAATTTCAGATGCGGCACTTGATGATGCTGTTACTGCCGAATCAACTTCATCGACCTGATCAAGATCAAACTCGAAATCGTCGACTTCCCCGGCGGGCTGGTTTTTTTCGACGACAGTTTTGTCACCCTTCGACTCAACGCCGAATTCAAAACTTTCCAGGTCTTGTGCTGCCTGCTCAGGTTCGGACCGGGGGGTTGATTCCAGCAGGGTATCCGAGGAGAATTCCAGCGCTTCACCGATGTCCGGTTCTTCAATTGCGGCAGCGGTATCAATTCCTGTGGCCGGTTCATTCCCGCCATCCAGATCAAATGTGATGGAGAAATCCGCGTCCTCATCCGCAAGCGCGGTCGCGGAAGGCGGTGGTGTCAAGCCTGCGGTTTTTACTGCAGGTTCTTCTTCGGCGAGATCACTCAGGTTGAAATCGAAACCTTCGTCGTCTTCCAATTGTTGCACCGGCGCTTTCGCCGCTGTCTTGTCTTCCTCTACATCAAGAGAGTCCAGATCAAAATCCATGTCGTCAGAAGTATCGGTTTCAACTGCTTCCAGCGCATTGACTTCTTCTTCAACTACCGGGGTCAATCGAGACCGCAGAGCGGCGATACTGGACGCGATTTCTTCGGACTCCAGTTCGCCCAGCTCGATGGCCAGCTCGGAAAACGCTTCGTTGTTGTTTTGTTCGGCGTAGACTTCCAGAAGTTTTAATTGCAGATCGACATTATTCCTGTCTTCAGCTACGGCATCTTGCAACAGTCTGGAAGCCGCATAAAGGTCGCCATCGTCAAGAAACTGATCTGCCCTGGCAATAATCTCTTCGCTGTTCGCTTCGGCTTCGTCATCAGACTGCTGCTCGTCGGCTAGCGGTTCTTCGTCACCGCTGAATTCGTCGTACTCGTCAGGCAAATTGAGAAACTCGCTCAATTCGTCATCCAGTTCTGTTTTTGCAAATCCACCTTTGTTTCCGGCGTCTGCACCGGTTTTGGCCACGGCCTTCAATTTTGGAGCGGCATCAATATCCTTGTTATCCTGGCCGACAAGGTCATCCAGATCCTCGTCAAACTTGACGTGGGCAGGTTTGTTGCGGCGCAAGAGAACAAACACCAGTGCCAGTACGATCAGACCCGCGCCGACGATCAGGAACAAAGTATTGTCGATCAGTATTTGCAGCAATCCGCGACCGGACTCAGCCGGTTCAGTCGGTACCGCTGCGACTGCGGCAGCCTGCGCGGCTGCTTCCGCCAATGACTCCTGCAACTGGGCCAACTGCATGTCCTGGAGAGTTATGATTTCCATAGCAGATGCTATCTGTGCGTCCAGCTCGTCCAGACGTGAGATCAGCTCTTCGCGTTCGATGCGAGCCCGATCAACCTCCTCTTCCCGCACCGCCAACTGACTTTCCAGCGCAGCAATCCTGGCATCCAGTTCAGCGCTTTCCTGTTCAAATGCGCTGCCCACACCGGCGTCGTCAGTCTCGTCTGCCGTCACCACCGAAAGCTGGCCGGACGGCGGTGCTGAATTGTCCGGAATATCGGTGGCTGGTGCGGCCAGGGGTTGTGCATCAACAACTTCAAGTTGTTGATTCTGTCTTGTAATTTCGGCTACCGCCTGTTGTTGATCAACGGACTGAATTTCGCTCAGGTCCGGAATGCGAATCACCTGTCCGGATCGCAATAAATTGATATTGCCGCCAATAAATGCATCCGGGTTGAGTTGCTGGATTGCCAGCATGGTCTGCTGCATGCTGACCGAGTCATTCGGTCTGATTCTTTGGGCAATCTCCCCGAGTGTATCGGCATCCGAGGTGACCAGCGTTTCTGGTGCAGGCTCGTCGGCGATGACTTCCGGCTCGGGTTCGACCGGAATAACCGGTTCTGGTGCTAGCTCTGCCACCACCTCAGGTTCCGGTTCGGGAACCGGTTCAGGCATTGGTGCGGGAGCTAAAACTTCCTCAGCGACCAGCTCCGGTTCAATGATTTCATCCGCGAGCGGTTTCGGCTGCTCGGCGATTTCCGGCTCCGGTTCCACCACCTGCACTTGCTCGGAAACCGGTTCCGGCACCGGCTCTGGTTCAGGAGTCACAGGTTCGGTGACCCGAACTTCCGGTGCTGTTACCGGGGGTGTCAGGCTTGGTACTGGCGCAACCACGGTCGGCGTTTCGACAGTCGGGGTCTCTAATACCGGGCTTATCGGTTGCCGTATCGGGGTACTGCTGCGGTCGTCGCCGAAAACCGGCAAATCCAGCAACACCGTATGCTCGCTCAGAATTCTTCCGGTCGGCCAGCGCGTATCCAGGATAAAGCTGAGATAGGGTTCGCGAACGATTTGCGAACTCGTCAGGCGGACAAAAATTCCGGCATTGGTTGATTCGATGTTGAATCGGACATCACTGAGAAAACTGACGCGCTCAATATTGAAACGTTCAAAATCTGCCGGAGATGCCATCACGACAGTAATCTGGTTTGCCCGCACATCGCCCAGCTGCAGAATTTCGACTCGCGCGTTAAGCGGTTGATTTAGCGAGGATTCCAGGACGACGTTGCCGAGCCCCACGGAATAAACCCGGGAGGCCACGAGCAATGACAGGGTGGCGACGAGAACGACAATTTTGCGCAACCAGTTATTCTTCAATTTATTCTTCAATTGACCCGCCAATTTCTTGTCGAACATGCAAAAACCCCAGTAGCGAAAATATTAAGCTATTTTCTCCACTAGGGCTTGCAAGTATTCATTACAAGTAGTCTTTTATCAATACTTCCGCTATCTGCACTGAGTTAAGAGCGGCGCCCTTTCGCACGTTATCGGCTACCACCCAGAGATTTATACCATTCTCCAGCGAGATATCCTTGCGTATTCTGCCGACAAAAACTGCGTCCTGGCCCGCAGATTCCGTGACCGCTGTGGGATACCCACCATCCTTATGTTCATCCATGACCACGACACCAGGCGCCTTTTTCAACAATTTGCGGACCTGTTCCGCAGTGATCGACCGGTGGGTTTCAACCTGTACCGCTTCCGAGTGTCCGTAAAAAACCGGGATTCGCACACAGGTGGCGCTCACCAGGATGCTCTCGTCTTCCATGATCTTGCGGGTTTCCCAAAGCATTTTCATTTCTTCCTTGGTATAGCCGTTGTCCTGAAACTTATCGATATGGGGCAAGGCGTTAAAGGCGATTTGTTTGGGGTATACCTTGCAGCTGGCCTTCCTGCCATTGAGCAGTTCTGCGGTTTGCCTGGCCAGCTCTTCAATAGCTTCCTTGCCGGTGCCAGAAACAGCCTGATAGGTCGAGACACAGATACGCTTGACCCCGACGGCATCGTGAATTGGCTTCAGGGCCAACAACATCTGAATCGTGGAGCAATTAGGATTGGCAATGATGTTACGGTTTTTGTACTGGGCAATGGCATGGGCATTAACCTCCGGGACTACCAGCGGAATATCCGGCTCGTAACGAAACTGTGAGGTATTGTCGATCACGACACAACCCGCGGCAGCTGCTTTGGGAGCATAGATCTCGGACACACTCGCTCCCGGAGAAAACAGACCTATCTGTGTCTTGCTGAAGTCAAAGGTATCCAGCAGGCCTACTGTGACGGGCCTGCCTTTGAACATGATCTTGCTGCCCGCCGAGCGTTCACTGGCCAGCGGGTAGAGATTGCGTATCGGAAATTTCCGTTGTTCCAGGATACTGATCAAGGTTTCCCCCACCGCCCCGGTGGCGCCTACTACAGCAACGTCAAAACCGTCCATATACTCCTTTTATAAACAATTCAATTTATTGATTTAATTACGTTTTTTGTCAAGATGCCGAATTAAAATACCACGGCGCGCGGGCTTTCCAGTCGCGTTGAAACTGCCGGATCGCATCGGCATCCTGCAAGGTCACACCGATTTCATCCAGGCCGTTGAGCAGACAGTGCTTTTT
>JBBDXV010000447.1:5764-12057 GCA_040902165.1 Pseudohongiellaceae bacterium | reverse complement strand
TTTTCCTGGGGCAACAAGTTTTCTAAACATGCCTTGCGGGAGTGGCGTCACGAACAGTCGCGCCAGGGTGCCGTGGAATTGACCCAGACCATGACTGCTGACTGGTGGCCCAGTAGCGATGCGCTGGAAATCCTTGAGAACGCGGACATCAATCGGGCCTTTATCGAGGATGCGGTGCCGGAGTTCATTCTTTACTGGCGGGAACGCGATGCGCAGGCTGGCGCCTGGAATACCAAATTTGTTGATCACATTCGCCGCCAATGGGCGCGTTTCAGCGCCTCATTCGGCCTCGACGATGTGCCGCGGCCCATCGCCGAGAATTGGGGACCGAGCGCGGAGTGTTTTGATATTCTGCAGCTCGCAGAGATCGATGAGGACTATGCGCGCGGCAGGATTCCCGAGTTCATTCTCTACTGGAAAGACAGTGGTCAGGCACGGGCCTCATGGAATACGGTGTTCTTGCAATTCATAAAACAGGACTGGGCGAGGCGTTTGCAGACACTTCGCGAAACCGATGCAGGACAGGCGGAACTAGCGGGAAATACTGGACATGCGGGACATACAAAAGATCGACAGTTTGCTGGCGCAAGCCAACAGCGACTTAAAGAAAAGTTCCAGCGCTTTACCGATCGCAGCTGGGCCGAGTAAGCGCGACCAGAACCTCGGTGAACCCGGTGCCGGAGAATATAACGCCGGAACCGGGAATGATGATCAGGATCGTAACGGCGCGAAAATGGATCACGTCGATGCGATCAATCAAATGTTTGCAGAATTTGAGCTCGCCTATCACAACCAGTACCGCAAGGCCTATGCCGATGAAGCCAGTCTGATCCTGGCGAAAAAATACTGGCTCAGTTGTCTGTCCCAGTTCAGCCCGGCACAAATCGTGCGAGCCGCGCGCCATGCGGTAAAAACCCAGGAATATCTACCCAGCGTTGCTGCGGTGGTAAAAATTTGTGAAACCGGACTGGAATTGTTCGGCCTGCCGACCTCACGCAGCGCCTATCTTGAAGCCTGTCGTGCCACCTCACCCAAAGCCGCCTGGCCGTGGAGTCACGAGGCGATCTATCATGCCGGCAAGGCCAGTGACTGGTATGTGCTGGAGACAGAGCCGGAGTCGGTAGCCTTCCCGATTTTTGACTATCACTATCAGCATGTATGCCAGCGGATTATGCACGGTGAAAAACTGGACAAGGAAATGCCGCCGCCCTTGCCGTCACACAGCATGAAAAAGCTTTCCCGGCCGGAGAATCGCCAACGCCTGCGCAAACTCAGGGACGAAACCGGCGTTTAGGCGATCAGACTCGCAGCCAGGGTCGCAAGGCGTCAAACCGGTAATCCATCTCGGCTATTTGTGCGGCATTGAACTGATAATTACCACGTCGTGACCGGGTAGTGGCGAAAATTCCGCGTTTCTGCAATACGTAAAGACGCACACCGGGAATCAGATCATCCAGATTCAGCATCAGCAACAGGGCGGCATAACATTCACGCAGTTCCTCAAGCCGATTTTCCTGCTGCAATTGCCACAGACTTGCATAGATATCGGCATACATCACGCCACCGGTCATGACTCCGTCACTGCCGAGGCGCATTTCATAAAGCCAGCCGGTACCGAAGGTGGCACCGATTACAGCACGAATGGGATCAGGACGATGTTTTACCAGTTCCACCATGCGTCGCTGCACATCGCCATACTCTTCCTTGATATAACCACACTGCGGAAAATCCGTGGCCAGACGCACCAGGAAATCCACGGTCAGTTCGATATCTGGCCCGCCGCTGGTCTGTACAAACACCGGGCGCGAAGTGATGGCGCAGAGGGTTTTGTAGTACTGGTAGATTTCTTCCAGTGAGCCTGCGGTCGTGGGCGGGATCGCGATCAACCCGTCCGGATTCAGAGATTCGGCAAAGCGCGCATACTCCACCATGCCGGCAGTGTCATCAGCCTGCACACCCAGTATCAGTGACATGGTACTGCCGCGATTGGCCTCAGCCAGCACTTCGAATCCGCGCATACGCTCTTCCTTGCTCAGATAACGCTGCTCACTGGAGTTTTGCGGCCACACCAGCGCATTGACCCCGCAGCGCTGACAGAAACTCACCTGCCCGGCCAGAGTGTCATAATCCACCGCGCCGGAATCGGTATAGGGCGTGCTCAGGATCATGAACACACCGCGCAGCGGATTGGCAGACTGGGCGAACAGGGAAGAAACTGGCATCAAGCTTGCTGCAGCAGTGGCAGCGAGAATCCGGCGACGGGTGAGTAACAGGGAATCAATCGGCATGGGGCTGGCCCTCTTATTGGTCGCCCATGGTAATCCATGCCTTGCAGTAATCTCAATCCGGCGAAATCGCTGGCAAGGGGATTGTCCATCTATTGAATGGCCGTCCAGGCAGAAGTGCAACCGAGCCAGGAATACAGGACCCGCGAAAAACGAAAGGTCAGTGCCGGTACAGTCGCTCCAGATACAACTGTACCGAGTCATCCCAGGAAAAGCGGCTGGTTCTCGCACCTTTTTGCAATCGATACCACGAGGCCGGTTTATCGCGATAGATACGCAGCGCCTTGCTGAGTGTTGCCAACAGGTTTTCCGTCTTTTCCGCCAAAGTGGCGCCAACGAAGCTGAAACCGTTAACCTGATTGTGTACCGTGTCGTTCAGGCCGCCGACCCCATGTACCAGACAGGGTACGCCCGCCCTCAGCGCCAGCATCTGGCTGATGCCGCAGGGTTCATAGATGCTGGGCATCACAAAAAGATCGCTGCTGGCATACAGCGATTGCGCCAGCTCTTCGGAATAACCACACAGGTAAAGAAAGTTAGGATGTTGTTGCATCATCCGGGTGAAGAAAGCGTCATGCCATGCGTCCCCGCTGCCAAGCATGATAAATATCCCCTGATCAAGCCGCTTGAGAAATTCATCCATGACCGTGTGGTCCCGGTATTCACGGGTCAACAGGAAAAGTTTCTGGGTGGTCAGCCTGCCTATGGATAACAGCAAGGGTCGGGCAGCGACCCTCCGGCGTTTGAAGGTGCTCAGGTTCTTCAACGCAAAATAATGGCTGGGACTGCCAGCATCCCGACCGGCCGCAAAGCGGTCCAGGTTTTTCTCCACCATGATCCACAACTTTTTCTGATCAAGGGGTTCTGCGGCTTCAATACTGTAGTCACAACCATTGAGAATGCCAAACAGTCTGCCTTCCTGCTCCACGCGCTGCAGATCCTCTTCCAGGCCTTCGCCTCCCACCTGTCCCTGTTCCCAGTTACTGGCCTGAAGAATCTCCCTCGCATACGTAGGTGAGACGGTGTGCACCCGGTCGGCCAGATTGATACCGGCGCGCATCAGATTGACACAGTCCGGATAGCGGGGATCACCGATCTGTTTCCGGTCGTACTCCAGACCCGGAAACCATTTATGCAGGGCAGAGTCGACGCCGCTATCAAAGGGTCTTATTCCCTGCAGGGAAAGATTGTGGATGGAGTACACGCTGAATGCCGCACGCAGAGCAGGCAGGTCACGAGCGTAACGCTGCAGGACCAGCAACAGGGTGGTGTGCCAGTCGTGACAGTGCAGAACATCAATCACGCCGAAATGTTTTTCTTCAATGCAGCGGGCAACTGCGGCGCAGAAGAGCGCAAATCGCCGGGCATCGGTGGCGAACGGACCGTGATTGTCAGTAACGTATATTTTCCCGCTGCCGTCAGCGGAGAAAAGCGGATGCTCAAGTACCAGCTGGTCTATATTTCGACCCGTATCCGGATCTGTATTTTTGAGCTTGATCCTGAATAGCGCTACCGTCTCCGGCCTGCCGCAGAATGATGTCGTCACCTTCGCAATTTGGGTAGCATTGTCACCGGCGGCGAACACGCCATAGCCTGGCGTGATGACCGAAACGCTGTGGCCGGCACGGGCCAGCACCAATGGCAGGTCGCGGATAACATCGCCGAGACCGCCAACCTTGCCGCCCGGCAAGGCATCATTCTCCGCGGCAACGAGTAGAATATGCACTTGTTCAGAGGTTCCCTAAAAACCGACTTGCTGACCCAGCATTTTGCGCGTCACGAGCGTAACTCCGCCGGTGGAAACCCGAAAACCATTCCGGCGATCAGCATCATGGTCGTGGCCGATCACTGTACCTTCGGGTATCACGCATCCGCGATCGATGATTACCTTGCGCAGTTTGCAGTGTCGTTCCACGACCACCTCCGGCAGGATTACCGCCTGTTCGATCAACGAATAGGAATTGATTCGTACACTGGAGAACACCACTGACTTCTTTACTTTGGAGCCGGAGATAATTACCCCGCCAGACACCATGGAATCCACTGCTTCGCCGCGTCTGTCCTCATCATCGAAGACAAACTTCGCCGGCGGCAATTGTTCCTGAAAGGTCCAGATCGGCCAATGCGGATCGTAGAGATTCAGAGGGGGTGTTGGCTCTACAAGCTCCATATGGGCTTGCCAGAATGAATCCAGGTTGCCGACGTCACGCCAATAGGGTGCGGTGTCTACTGCTGGATCAGAAAACCGGTAAGCGAATACCTTGTGGTCCTTGATGATACCGGGAATGATGTTCTTGCCGAAGTCATGATCTGAATCCTGATCCCTGGAATCGTGGCGCAGCTGATCAAACAGAAAATCGGCATTGAAAACATAATTGCCCATACTGGCGAGACAAAAATCAGGATTGCCCGGCAACGGCTGCGGATGTGCGGGCTTTTCATTAAAGCCGATGATGCGATCAGTGCCGTCCACGGTCATGACGCCGAAGGCGCCGGCGGCCTCGGCTATCGGAACGGCCATGCAGGATACTGTCATTGCGGCGCCCGATTCCACATGAAAGGCGAGCATATCGCCGTAGTCCTGGCGATAAATGTGGTCACCGGAAAGGATCAGTACATATTCAGGAATTTCCCCGCGAATGATATCAACGTTCTGATATACCGCGTCCGCCGTACCCATATACCAATTGTCAGAGAAACGCTGTGACGCCGGCAGTATTTCGACGCCTTCGCCCAGTTCTTTCTTGAAGTGACCCCAGCCCCGTACCAGATGTTTGATAAGGGAGTGGGCCTTGTACTGGGTTACAACACCGACTCTCCGGACACCGGAGTTGATGCAGTTGGAAAGGGGGAAGTCGATTATGCGGAACTTGCCGCCGAAATAGAGTGCCGGCTTGGCGCGCCAGTCCGTCAATTCATGCAGGCGGGAGCCGCGACCACCCGCCAGTATCAGCGCATAGGTACTGCGGGTGAGTTTACTGATGTAGCGGGGGCCTGCAGGGATCATGGTGACCTCATTTTGTCGATATCCAGATGCCAGATATCCCGCGCATACTCCTGGATAGTCCGATCACTGGAAAAGCGGCCACTGGCGGCCGTGTTCAATATACTCTTGCGGTTCCACAGCTCGCGATCAGCAAACTGGCGGCTGACTTCCTTCTGTGCATCTACAAAGGAACGGAAATCTGCCGCCGTCATCCATTGGTCATGCGGATCACGGACAGCACGGCAAACGGGATTAAACAAGCCGGGTTCGCCCATGTCGAACAAGCCGGTTTCCAGCATGCTCATCACGGTACACAGATCGGTGTCGGCCTGAATTATACGGTCTGGATGATAGGCCTGCTTCATGACTTCCACTTCTGCGGCATTCAAACCGAACAGAAAGAAATTGTCCGCACCCACAGCTTCCCGAATTTCAATGTTGGCGCCGTCCAGTGTACCTATGGTCAGCGCCCCGTTCATCATGAATTTCATGTTTCCGGTACCGGAGGCTTCCTTGCCAGCGGTAGAAATCTGCTCTGACAGATCGGCCGCCGCGCAGATGTTTTCCATCGTGGTTACCCGGTAATTGGGAATGAATGCCACGCGCAGAAAACCCTTTGTCAGCGGATCTTCGTTAATGACACTGGCCACATTGTTGATCAGCTTGATGATGAGCTTGGCCATAAAGTACCCGGGTGCCGCCTTGCCGCCCAGCAGTACACAGCGCGGCGTCATCCCCTCGGTATCGCTCCTGAGAATGCGGTCATAAAGATGAATCACATGCAGAACATTCAGCAGCTGGCGTTTGTATTCATGGATACGCTTTACATGCACATCAAACATCATCGCCGGATCAAAATTGACTTTGCACCTGCTGCGCACAATCCTTGCCAGGTGTAACTTGTTAGCCTGCTTTATATCTGCCCATTGTTTGCGAAAGGCGGCGTCTTCGGCAAAGGGTCTGAGTCTTTCCAGTTCCGTCAGGTCCTTGCGCCAGTTGCCGTCAATAGCTTTTTCGATCAG
>JBBDXV010000447.1:0-5664 GCA_040902165.1 Pseudohongiellaceae bacterium | reverse complement strand
TTGCGTCGCCGGGCCAGCGATTGGAAACCAGATGCAGGAAACGCGCATTGATCTCATGGATGATCTCCATAATCCGTGGCAGCATTTCCCGGAACAGACTTACCGGCCAGCGTTCCAGCGCTTCAGGCAGCAGGGTATGGTTGGTGTAGGCCATGGTATGCGAGGTGATCTCCCAGGACTGGTCCCAGGTCAGGGCGTAATCATCGACCAGCAGGCGCATTAGTTCAGCTACCGCCACTGCCGGATGCGTGTCGTTAAGCTGGAAACAATTCATTTCCGCGAACTTTTCAAAGTGCAAACCATTGCGATTCACCCAGCGCGACAAAACATCCTGCAGGCTGGCAGAAGAAAGAAAGTACTGCTGCCGCAGTCTCAGGGATTTTCCGTTCTCACTCACATCATTGGGATAAAGAACCATGGAAATCTGTTCGGCAGTATTCTTGTTCGCGACGGATTCGGTATAACTGCCGGCATTGAATTCGACCAGGTCGAATTCTTCCGTGGCGACGGCCTTCCAGAGTCGCAGGGTATTGACCACATCGTTGCGAAACCCCGGTACCGGCATATCGTAGGGTACGGCCAGCACATCATGGGTATTCATCCAGCGAATATGCCGCTTACCATGACTGTCGATATCCACTGCAGTATGACCATTAAACTTTACCAGGCGCGTATTCTCCGGTGTATCAAAGCCCCAGGGATTACCGTTGCGCAGCCAGTTGTCCGGCTGTTCCACCTGGTATCCGTTCAGTATTTTCTGATTGAACATGCCGTAGTTATAGCGTATGCCGTAGCCGGTTACCGGCAGTCCCATGGTGGCACAACTGTCGAGAAAACAGGCGGCAAGGCGCCCCAATCCGCCATTGCCCAAACCGGCATCCTGTTCCTCTTCCGCCAGTGTTTCCAGGGTAACGCTGAATTCCTTCAGTGCTTCCCGCAACGGTTCATCCATGTCCAGATTCATGACGGCATTGTTCAGCGCGCGACCCATCAGGAATTCCAGCGACAGATAGGCCACCCGTTTCGGTTGTTCAAGGTGATTGCGTTCGCGGGTCTCACGCCAGCGTTCCACCAGGCGGTCACGTACCGTCAACGCCGCTGCCGTATACAAATGCGTATGACTGCCGGCAATCTGGTCGCGACCCAGGGTCAGATGCAGATGGCGCAACAGGTCCCGGGTAAAGCTGTCCCGGTCCATCCCCAGCCAGCGTGACTGGTCCTGCTGCTCAAAATTGGCCTCGTTGGATTTACTCATAACCCGATTGATCAGACGAATTGAAATTGATGGTTTGCTGACTGCTTCTGGCCAGCAACATTACGGTTGAACAGGAAAACAGTCGCAATCGACTCTGCACCAGGCAATTCCCCGGTTCCGGAATACCGGTAGCCAGCGCGGTGTCGAACAGAATCTCCCATTGAACCACGTCTTGCAGGACCGGTAACTGGAAAGCCGAGGCGTCGCGATCGGCATGGAATACAATGAAAATCCTTTGCCTGGAGTTTGAACCGGTGTCATGCCAGCTCAGCAGATAACCCAGAGTCCGGATGTGAAACTCTGCCCAGTGGTTGGGCTGCATCAGATGACCGTTGGCGTTATACCACTCGATAGCAGGGTCAACCGCCGTCTCCGGTTCATGGATATAGTGATCCAGGTTGAAGGCCGGAAAGCGTTTTCGCAGCGCGATGATGTGGGCCAGGAAGCGGCACTGATTGTCGCTGTGACCAGATCGGTTCTGCCAGTCTATCCAGTTAAGTTCATTGTCCTGGCAGTAGGCATTGTTGTTACCCGACTGGCTGCGTCCGAATTCGTCGCCACCGGACAGCATCGGTGTGCCCTGGGAGAAGATCAGGGTTGCCAGCAGATTTTTCTGTTGCCGCCAGCGCAGGGCATTGATCGTGGTGTCGGTAGTCAGACCTTCAACACCGAAGTTATCACTGTAATTTTCCTGGTGACCATCCTGGTTCTGTTCACCGTTTTTTTCATTGTGGCGATCCTTGTAACTGACCAGGTCAGCCAGAGTGAAACCGTCATGGCTGGTGACATAGTTGATTGCGGCAGAGGGACGGCGCCCCGAGTGTTCAAATATATCGCTGCTGCCGTGAAGTCGTCGCGCCAGTTCCGGCAGCATCCCCGAGTCACCACGCCAGTATTTTCGTACCGTATCGCGGTAACGGTCATTCCATTCACTCCAGCCTACCGGGAAATGACCCAGCTGATATCCGCCCGGACCTATGTCCCAGGGTTCGGCAATAAATTTTGTGCCTGCCAGAATCGGGTCCTGCAGCAAGGCATCAAAGAACCCGGCACCGCGATCGAAGCCATGCGGTTCTCTGCCCAGCACTGGCGCCAGGTCAAACCTGAATCCATCCACCTGCATCACTGCGACCCAGTAACGCAGACAATCCATGATCAGTTGTATGACCCTCGGGTGCAGAATATTGATGGTGTTGCCGCAGCCGGTGTCATTGATATAAAAGCGACGATCCTCGGATTGCAGCCGGTAGTAGGAAAGGTTGTCGATTCCTTTAAAGCTCAGAGTTGGTCCCAGACGGCCTCCCTCGGCAGTATGGTTGAAAACGATATCCAGTATTACTTCCAGCCCTGCATCGTGCAGGCGCTCGACCATGTGGCGAAATTCCAGGACATTCGTACCACCGAGGTAGGCCCGATGCGGTGCGAAAAACGCCAGGGTGTTGTAACCCCAGTAATTGCTCAGACCTTTTTTGCCGAGAAATGCCTCACTGATGAAACTCTGGACTGGCAACAGCTCGACGCTGGTGATGCCGAGGGATTTGAGATGGGCTATGGCTGTCGGATGAGCCAGGCCAGCGAAAGTGCCTTTTGCCGCGTCGGGAATTGCCGGGTGCAACATCGTGAAACCCTTTACATGGGTTTCGTAAAGGATGGTGTCGGATTTGCGAATGCGGTTGCGGCCTGCAACCGTCTCGACAAGATCGGCGGTCACCACACATTTTGGCATCAGGCTCAGGTTATCCCGAACATCCATTACCAGGTCTTTGTCAGGATCATTGACGTCGAATCCATAATGCGCGTCCGACCAGATGAAATCTCCCAGCAGCTGCCGGGCGTAAGGGTCCAGCAATAGCTTGTTAGGATTGAAGCGATGTCCCAGATGCGGCTGGTAGGGGCCGTGGACCCGGTAGCCGTAAACTGTTCCGGCACCGGCCCGCGGCAGAAAGCCATGCCATACCTGGTTACTGATGGCCGGCATTTCCAGGCGGGATATTTCATGTTGGCCGTCCGGGGAGAACAGGCACAGCTCAACTTTTTCGGCGTGGGCAGAGAAAAGGGCAAAATTAACCCCGCCCTCCATACAGGTGGCACCAAGAGGGTGGGGTTCACCTCTCAGCAGTCGTTCCCTGGTCAATGTGGGTTTGTCCATCCTTATCCTGGTGTTGAATCACGCTTCAGTATTACGGTTCCCAGCGGTGGAATAACCAGCCCGAGGGAAAAAGGGCGGCCATGGCTGGGAATCTGTTCCGTTTTCAGCATCCCGAGATTGCCGTGATTGGTACCGCCGTAATATTCCGAATTGGTATTGATGCATTCACGATAGACACCGGCAGCCGGCACCCCGAAACGAAAATGTTCGTACAGGGTCGGGGTAAAGTTGCTGATCACAATGACATCACTTTCATTGTCGCAACGACGCATAAAAATAAACATCGCGCCGGTATTTTCTCCGGCGGCAATCCATTCAAATCCTTGCGGCCGGCTATCATGGCGCCACAGAGCGGGCGAGCGAACGTAGATGCCATTCAAATCCCGCACCAACTTTTGCAAGCCGCTATGGGCCGGATACTGCAGCAAGTGCCAGTCCAGACTCAGGTCGTGATTCCATTCGGCCCGTTGACCAAATTCCCCGCCCATGAACAGCAATTTCTTGCCCGGGTGTCCCCACATGAAGGCGAGATAGGCGCGCAGACTGGCAAACTTCTGCCAGTCATCACCGGGCATTTTTTCCAGCAGTGCGCGCTTGCCGTGCACTACTTCGTCATGACTGAGCGGCAGGATAAAATTTTCACTGAAGGCGTACAGCAGACCGAAGGTCATGTCATTGTGATGATACTGGCGATGAATCGGATCACGTTGCATATAGCCCAGCGTGTCGTTCATCCAGCCCAGATTCCATTTGAAACCAAAACCCAGGCCACCGCTGTCGGCGAAACGGGTTACACCGGGCCAGGCGGTGGATTCCTCTGCCACCATCATGATGTCGTTATGGCGCTGATAGGCGCGTGTATTGATCAGTCGCAGTACCGCAATTGCAGCAAGATTCTCCCGGCCGCCATAGTGATTGGGCAGCCACTCGCCCTCCTTGCGACTGTAGTCCAGGTAAAGCATCGAGGCCACGGCGTCAAAGCGCAGACCGTCGATGTGAAATTCTTCCAGCCAGTAAAGCGCATTGCTGAGCAGATAGCTGACTACTTCGGGACGGTCATAATTGAATATGTATGTCTTCCAGTCGGGATGAAAACCCTGTCGCGGGTCGCTGTGCTCATAGAGATGGGTGCCGTCAAATCTGCCCAGGCCGTGTTCATCGGCAGGAAAGTGACCCGGCACCCAGTCGAGCAGTACGCCGATATCATTCCTGTGGGCAAGGTCAACCAGGTATCTGAAATCATTGGCATTGCCGAAACGGCAACTGGGGGCAAACATGCCCACCGGCTGATAGCCCCAGGAACCTTCAAACGGATGTTCATTTACCGGCATCAACTGGATATGGGTAAATCCCAGATCCTTGACGTAAGGAATCAGCAGATCGGCAAGAGCACGATAGTTCAGCAACTCCTCAGGAGTGCTGCCACGTCGCCATGAACCAGGATGCACTTCGTAGATACTGATGGCGGCTTCGCAATGCTGTTTTGCACCACGTGTCTGCATCCACTCAGGGTCCTGCCATTGGAATGATTCGGTAGCGGAAACGCGAGATGCGGTTCCGGGACGCAGCTCCATATAACGCGCATAGGGGTCAGACTTGAGCGGCAGCAGGGTTCCGTCAGCGGCATAGATGGCGTACTTGTAATGCTCTCCACTTTGCACTCCCGGCAGAAAGATTTCCCAGATCCCGCTTTTGAAATGCAGGCGCATGCCGTGCACACGGTCATCCCAGTTGTTGAAATCACCGATCACAGCCACACGTCGGGCGTTAGGTGCCCATACTGCAAACTGGATGCCCTCCACACCGTCGATGGTTTTTTTGTTGGAGCCCAGAAATTCATAGACTCTTTCGTGTCGACCTTCATGAAACAGATGCAGGTCATCGGCCTGCAGGCCCGAACCGAAGCGATAAGGATCTTCACGCAACAGGGTCGTCAGCGGAAAATGCACCAGCAACTGATAATGCTGTAGCTGCGATTGCGTGATCACTCCCTCGAACAATCCCTCTGAATGAATTCGATTCAGTCGCGCCAGGACGGTTTTGCCGTCGTGGCTGACCACGTCGATAGCATCTGCGCCCGGCTGAAACACCCGTACAAGCTGTTCCGCACCATTCCCGGCCCGATGCGGGCCCAGAACCGAAAACGGGTCGGAATGCGATCCCTGTACCAGGGCAGCGGCGACCGCATCGGGAATAAATTTGACCTGACTGTTCATGATTGATTTCGGGCACCGACAAAAATGTCCAGCATGGTCCTTGA
>JBBDXV010000446.1:0-1776 GCA_040902165.1 Pseudohongiellaceae bacterium | reverse complement strand
ACCATGTCATCCACATACCAGGCATAGTCGACGAACTGGTAATACCAGGCATAGACAATAACGGTTGAAATTACGGTGACCAGCAGCGGAAACAGGATGGTGGGTCGGGTGTGCAGCGACCTGATGGCCTCAGAGGGACTGACAAAGATATTGACCGCGGTTTCCAGGGCCGTGCTGTGTGCAGGTGAGCCGGACTGAATCTCCGGTGGCTGTGGCGTATTCTCCGTCTCCGTCATGATTTCCTCCTTGTCGATTTTGGCCGGGATAGCGGCGGTAGATGAACGGTAAGCTGGGCTGCTGTCAAAAATTATAGGTAACAGTTACGGAAAGCCAAACTTTTTTGTCTGCGTTTTTTATGGATGAATCCCTAGTCCTCAAGAAATCGGCCCAGACGCTGTTGTAACAAGCGATTTTCAAGGCGCAAAATGTCGCGCTGTTCCAGCAGATCCACGACCAGGGCCACCGCTGACCAGTCCAGAGCAAGATCCCGGTGCAGGCGGGTGGCGCGCCGAGCTATTCCTACCATGTGCAGGTCAAATATCCAGTCGTCGGGCACACCGCCACGAGGCGCCAGGATGCCGTGCTCAACCAGTTCAAAACACATTTGTTCCGGCATCTCCATCGCATCGCAGAGTTCCTGCAGACTGAGTTCAAGATAATATTCGGCCATTTCCGGAATCCTCAGGATTTCATGTTCGCGCGCGGGTCGAATCCGGAACCGGCCGCCAGCTGGCCCCAGAGTTTTTCCATTTCCGCAGTGATCTTGTCCGGCATAACAACTTTTAATATGACGAACAGGTCACCTGCTTCGGTCTTGCCGGGCAGACCGCGGCCTTTGACCCGCAGTTTTTGGCCAGTCTGGCTTTGCGGCGCAATATTGAGACTGATCTTTCCATCCAGAGTCGGTACGGTCACCTTCGCACCAAGAGCCGCTTCCCAGGGGGCGATAGGCAAAGTAATGCTCAAATCCTGACCGTTAACATCAAACAATGGATGAGGCACAAGCCGGATGCGCAAATACAGGTCACCGGCAGTTCCTTTGCCGAATCCCGGCGCGCCCTGACCCTTGAGTCTGATGCGCTCACCGTCAACAGCGCCTTTTGGCAGCTTGACCTTCAGAGTCTTTTTGATGTCTGCCAGCCTGCCGGTTTCACCATAGTGGGGCAGATTGTATTCGATGGTTCGCGATTCGGACTTCAGCGTGTCTTCAAGAAAAACCGGGAGTTCCAGTTCAACATCCTGTCCGCGGGTGGAATACATGTCCTCCCCGCCGGCGAATCCGCCACGTTGCTGACCGCCAAAGCCGCGGCCAAAAATACTTTCGAAAAATTCTGAAAAGTCACCGTTACCACCGGTAAAACCGCCGGCTTGACCCTGCCAGCCAGGCGGGGGCGAGAAGGCTTCGCCTTTGCGACCGTATTTGCGCAGCTGATCATACTCGGCACGTTTCTGGTCGTCGCCGATCACTTCATAGGCTTCGGCAATTTCCTTGAAATGTTTTTCCGCTTCGTGTTCGGAGCTCACATCCGGATGGTATTTGCGCGCAAGGCGGCGATAGGCCTTTTTGATGGCTGGCTTGTCAGCGTCGGGGCTAACACCGAGAATGTCGTAGTAATCCTTGAATTCCATAATCCGTCTCAAGCGTCAGGATGCAAGCATGATAGGGTACTTCGCCATTCGGTCACAACGACCGGGACACTGCATCCCGAAGACGGTGTCGTGGTTTCGACCCAAGGCTTTTTAATAGTGATGCAGACCAGGACTTTCAATGGCTGA
>JBBDXV010000445.1:0-1776 GCA_040902165.1 Pseudohongiellaceae bacterium | reverse complement strand
TTCCGGTGCCTGGGAAAAGGATTTTTCCCGCAGTGACAGCTGGGACAAGGAACTCAATCGACAGCTGGAACAGATGCGTCGCGACGCACAGCGCGGGCGTAGTGATCCGGGATTGCGCACCTTGCCGCCGCCGGGCTCGGTTCGTGGCGGTGCCAGCATCGTCGATCTGGCGCAACTAGCCGGTTATGTGAATCGCCAGACCATCATGCGCATTTATCAGACTACGGATGAAATCAAAATTGAAAAGGAAGGCGATGCGGATCTGATCTGCAGTACCGTGGGCGATGCCTCTACGCCATTCGTGAGCGAATTTGGCGGTGAAGTGTGTGGCTGGGATGGACTGCAGCTGGTGTTTCGCATTCGCCTGCCGGAAGGTGTGGAGATTCTGCATCGGTTCAGCGTTTCGGATGACCGCGAGTGGTTAAACATGGCGACCAGTGTGTCGAATGGTGGTGCGGATCCGTTTACCTTGATCCAGTTTTTTCGTCGTTATGAAGCGCCCGGTGAAAACTTCTCCTGTATCACCACGATCACACGCGGCAACAGCTGCAGCCTGCTGGAAGCACAACAAAATGGTCGGGACTAGATCCAGAGTTAACGCCGCCCTGGTTGTCGCGACGGGGTTGATTCTTTTGACTGCCTGCGCAAGTCCGGCTCCAGTGATCGAAACGCAGCCGGAACTGGTAGGGGAAGTCGTATTGCAGCAGGCTGATCAGGACCCGGCGCCGGAATTACAACTGGATATCGGTGTGATCGTGTTTTCTGCGGCGCCGGTTGACCCCGTATCTGCACAGGTGAGTCCCTGGCTCAATACTGAAATTCGCGCGAAAGAAACCCAGTATCTGCCTTATGTGTTGCGCAACAAACTGGCAGAGTCGAATCAATGGGGATCGGTGCGGGTGCTGCCTGAGTACGATCCTTCTGTAGATCTGACTGTCAAGGCGGAAATTCTGCAGTCCGACGGTTTGCGACTGGTGCTGGATATTACAGTAGAGGACAGCACCGGACGGCGGTGGCTTGATCGTCAGTATGCCGATGAGACTGGCAACCGTGATTTTCCGGTGACCCGCAGCACCGCCCGTTACAGTGTGGAAGATGCATTGCCCGAGGTTGATCCATTTTCGGATTTGTATGCGCTGATTGCCAACGACTTGTTGGCGGTGCGGGCGGGAATGTCGACCGATGCGTTAAACAATATTCTGCTGGTATCGCAGATGCGCTATGCGGCGGATCTCTCGCCTGAAACTTTCGGACGTGCGCTGATCCAGGATGAAACTGGATTGTGGCAGGTGACCAGTCTGGTGTCGCGTGAAGATCCCATGCTGGCACGAGTCGGCGACATGAAACTGCGACATTTTCTCTTTATCGATACGGTTGATGAGTATTACCGTTCGCTGTTTGAGGAAATGCAGCCGCCCTATGATCTGTGGCGGCGCTATTCGCGTGAACAGATTCTGGAAACGCGTGAGCTTGAGGGTACGGCACGCGGCGGGTCGAGGAATTTTCGCGCCTTGAGTCAGAGTTATGACCGCTTTCGCTGGGCCAAGATGTTCGAGCAGGAGTTTGCTGATCTTGCACTGGGATTCAACAACGAAGTCGCACCAGCGATCCTGGAACTCAATCGCCGTGTGCACGGTTTAAGCGGCTCGCTGGAAGAACAGTATTTGCAGTGGCGTGACATACTGCGGCAGCTCTTCGAACTCGAAAATTTCAGTGGGGTCGGAGGTGGGTTTCAGTAGGGTCGGAGGTGGGTTTCAGTGGGGTGGGGGGGGGGGG
>JBBDXV010000444.1:0-1782 GCA_040902165.1 Pseudohongiellaceae bacterium | reverse complement strand
TGGCTGTAGTAGTTCATGGCGGCATGGTAGCAGGCCTGGACTGGTTGGAAACACGTTCTCATCTGCTACGAAGAAACAGCTTGTTTTCAATCCCTCAGCCAGCGTATATTTCCGGAAAAGTTGTTATTTTTCCTGAAAATATTTAACAGGTATAATCTTGCAACCTATTGAAACTAAAGTACTTTACAGAATATACGGGCATGGGAGGGGTTGGGCCTTTTCCAAGACCGATTTTGTGGCCGAATTCGGGGAACAAAATGTCCATAAGGCATTGTCCAGTCTGGAAAAAAGCGGTCGTATCCGCCGGGTAATTCGCGGTATCTATGACTACCCAAAATACAGCGAACTGCTGCAGCAAACCCTCAGCCCGGACATGGATCAACTAGCCCACGCCCTGGCCCGAAAATTCAATTGGAGCATCTATCCCTCCGGGGATGCCGCGCTCAATTTACTGGGGCTGTCCACCCAGGTTCCTGCTTCCTGGGTTTACCTTTCCAATGGTCCGAATCGGGAGTACCACATAGGCAAACAGGTGCTTGTATTCAAGCGCACGGCGTTAAAGGAATTGGGTTTTACGCAGGCAGATAGCGGACTGTTGGTCCAGGCACTAAAGGCGCTCGGCAAAGATAGAGTGTCAAGCAAGACAATTGTTTCGCTGCGCAAACGCTGGGAGCCCTCAATCAAAGCACGCATGCTGAAAGACACACGCACAGTCAGTGGCTGGATTTACGCTTTCATCAAGGAAATTTGCCAGGACCGCAATGCCTGACATGGAGTAGAGGTATGGACAAGGTAGCGCGGTTAGCACCCGGTGAGCGCAGTGAATTGTTCTCGCAAACTGCAGCTAACATTGGCACCACGCCGGCCGTAGTAGAAAAAGATTTCTGGGTAAGCTGGGTGCTCAAGCGGCTCTATGACGATCGGGCATTGGGAAAGCGTCTGATGTTTAAAGGCGGCACCAGTCTGTCCAAGGTCTATAAATTGATTCAACGATTCTCAGAAGACATCGATCTGGTCCTGGATTGGCGACAGATTACAGATGAAGATCCATTCGACTCACGCTCCAAAACCAAACAGACAAAGTTCAATAAAGAGATGATGCAAAGAACTGAAGCCTACGTCCGAGATACGTTGTTTCCAGAAATAAAAGCGATGTTGAGCGACGTAGCAACTTGCATGCTGGATGATGACAAGCACAACTGCATTCACATCAACTATCCTGCCGCCTTTGCAGATGACTATCTCCGCCCAAGCGTATTTCTGGAAATAGGTGCCCTATCAGCGTGGGAACCTTCAGAAACACACCAGATTTCATGCTATGCCGCAGAACAGTTTCCAACTGTGTTCGAAACAACTACATGCCGGGTTAATGTCATAAGTGCGAAGCGCACTTTTTGGGACAAAGCTACAATCCTGCACAATGAATGCTGGAGACCCGAAAACAATCCTCAAAACAAAGGTTATTCCCGCCACTACTACGATCTGGCAAAGCTGGCAGCAAGCCCGATAAAAGATGAAGCGCTAAACGATCTCGACTTGTTAAACAACGTAGGTGCATTCAAGCAGCAATTTTTCCCTCACGGGTGGAGCAGATACGAATTAGCCCAGCCTGGCAGTTTCAGATTGATACCTCCAGACCATGTTGTTGAAGCTGTGCGTAGCGACTATGCCTCCATGCAGAACATGTTCTTTGGTGCAGTGCCGACGATGGACAATGTCTTGCAACAATTAGCAGATCTCGAAAATGAAATTAATCAACAGAAGAATTAGTAGAAGCTGATT
>JBBDXV010000443.1:0-1787 GCA_040902165.1 Pseudohongiellaceae bacterium | reverse complement strand
ACGATGTTCCTGCATTGATGCACGGATTACTGGCTCTTGCCGGTGAATACCAGAAAATGGGCAATGGCAATATCCATGGCAATAACGCCCAAAGCCCGGACCCAGTGCTGATGGCCGCCGCCATTGCTTTCGGCTTCGTCTACATCCATCCCTTCGAGGATGGCAATGGGCGTATCCACCGCTACCTGATCCATGACGTGCTGGCCAAGGCTGGTTTCACGCCACGGGGCATCGTACTGCCGGTCTCTTCTGTTATTCTCACCAACCTTGACGACTACATCGCCACGCTGGAGCAGTTCTCGCGGCCGCTTAACCAACGGACCCACTTCGATCCCGGACAGCTTGACCTTCCAGCTACCGGCAACGATGCTGTCTACTTCCGTTATCCGGACCTGACAGCACAAGCAGAGTTTTTGTATAAAGCCCTGCAGCACACAGTGACCCACGATCTGCAACAGGAGATCGATTACCTGCTCGGTTTCGACCGCGCCAGCAAGGCACTCAACAACTTGCTGGATTGGCCCGGCCACAGTCTGGAATTGTTCATCCGGGTAGTCCAGGAGAATGGTGGCACCTTGTCAGCCAACAAACGCAGGGGTCATTTTGAATGGATGCGCGATGACGAAATTAAAGCCGCAGAATCATTGGTAAGCGCAGCGTTCACCAATGGGAGCGACAAGGATGGCTCTTAAGCAAAAGCTATTCGGTGTATCAACCGGGTTCGTACACACGGGGTCAGCAAATCCGAAATCGAATCCTGGCGCAATTCCCTGCAATACATGTTCAATATTCTGATTGACCCGGAAATTCCGCCAGACTCCGGCGTCTCCATTGAATACCGCATTCCGCTCACCTCAAAGCGTGTGGATTTTATCCTTACCGGAAAAGACAGTGAGTCGCGCGAAACTGTCATCATCATCGAACGCAAACAATGGTCAGCGTTTTGGCCTGATGAATCAGGGCACAGAATTGCCATGAGGCACAACCCATGACTCAACAATCTTTTAAGCAGATAAATGAACCCCTGGATGATGCCGAGCTGGAGTTTCTCGACCAGTTTCTGCTGAACCGGCTTGACGACGACCTTGAAACCGACGGCAAGGACGAGGGGGTATTCGACATATCGACGCTCGACGGTCTGCTTACCGCCATCGTCATTGGTCCGGCGACCATCCTTCCCTCGCAGTGGCTGCCTTCTCTTTGGGGTGATTTTCCTCACACTTGGGCGACTCAGGAGGAATTCGAGAAAATCTTCAACCTGCTTGTTCGACACATGAATTCCATTGCCAGTGTGTTGATGGAGCAACCGGAAGATTTTGAACCGCTATTTCTCACCCGCGAAGTGTCCGGCAAGACCCACCTCATTGTTGATGAATGGTGCGAAGGTTTTTGGCGCGGCACAGAACTTGACAAGACGGGATGGCTGACCGGAGAAACCGAAGTCACGATTCTTCTGACGCCTATTCTCGCGTTTACCAGCGCTAAGAACTGGCGCGCTCATGATTTCAAACCTGAGGAAGTCGAAAGACTCCAGAACACAATCACTCCCAACGTCTGCGCTCTGCATGCCTACTGGCTGTCGCGGCGCACGCCTGCGCGTGCCAGTCCGGTTCCGCGGCGACGCAGTGATCCCAAGATCAGCCGTAATGCACCCTGCCCCTGCGGCAGTGGAAAGAAATACAAGCAATGTTGCCTGCATTAACAATCTATGGAGATAAAGAGTTCAGGCTCATCATCCATGCAACACACGCAAGGCATGCTTGGGATCCTGCTCCACTATGCGCAAC
>JBBDXV010000442.1:0-1789 GCA_040902165.1 Pseudohongiellaceae bacterium | reverse complement strand
AGGCACTCTACCGTGCCAAGGACCGAGGCCGAAACCGGGTTGAATTGAGCGTTTAGTTGTTGGGGGGCACCTGGCCCCTTGCCATAAACGATCCAGTCGGGGGGCTGTATGAACAAGATAAAACTGCTGCAAGGCGGTCTGCTGACCGTTACTTTCACTTTCCTGTTAACCATTATTTCCAGTGACATTTCGGCGGCGGAATATTTTGCCGTGCCGGAAGTGCCCTGCGTCAGTCCGCCGCCGGTGCATTGTCCGGAAGCGAACTGCCCTGGTGAGATCACCTCGAATCTGGGCAATGCGATCGAGTCGGAAAGCGGTCGACAGTTCTTTCTCGACTATCCCTGCGATCTGCAGCCGGGCGAAAAAGTCACCTTTGTGCTGAACCTGCATGGTGGTGGTTCGATCAGCAACTGGCAGCGGCATTATTTTCCGGTTATGGACCTGAAAGAAAAGTACCGGCTGGTCGTTGCATCGCCGAGCGGCATAGTACGCGCCTGGGTCGCCGACAATGATGATGCCCATCTGCAGGCCATCGTTCGCCAGGTCTATGCGACCTTCGGTGAAGAAAATATCGCGGCGTTCTGGCTGGCGGGACATTCCCAGGGTGGACAGACCTCGAATCGACTGGTATGCAATGAGTTCTATCGCGAGCGCATCGACGGCTGGGTGAGCCTGTCCGGCGGTCGCCTCGGTTCCAAACGCGAAGATATTCGCGCACCGATTCCGCGCGGTTCAGTGGCCCCGGCCAATGCGCCTGCGGCAGCTCCGGCGGGTGCGCCCCCCGGTGGCGGCACACCCGGCCTCGTAGCCGATGCATCGATCCTGCCCGACTGTGAGTTTTCACATATCTACAGTTCCGGCAGCCATGAAGTTCCGGTGGACAAACCGTTTCCTGACCATTCTCCCTGGGCGGCAAAACTGGGCTGCGATACCCGTCAGCGCCAGGCCAATGTGGTGGATACAGCGGCGGGCTATGTCTTTGATAGCCGGGAACAGGAAAACCGCAATGCAGTCTGGGGTCTGGACCCCGGACCGGGTCATGCAGAAGTCTATGTCTATCCCGATTGCGACAACGGCCGTATTGTGGCCGACATCATCCGCATGGATAAGGGCCACACGGAAGGGCTTGAACCGCGGGTGACTGAAGAGATCGTCAGGCTGATGATTTCAGCCCAATAACAGAACGGCGCTTGAATGGTCAATTTTCAATAATTAATAAATAAACAGGAATCGGAGTAAACCGTCATGAATAAGATAACCAGAATAATCCTCAAACTGCGCATGCTGTTAGCCTGGTCAGGTCTGTTTCTCGCCAGCGCTGCCGCTGCCCAGGGCACATTGTTAGGCACCAACTGCGCGGCACCGCCGCTGTGGCATTGCCCAGATACTGCCTGTGAGAGTGCGGTCGTCACCCAGCCGGGCAATAACGTCGAGCCGCAGAGCCGTCGCACATTCTTCCTCGACTGCCCGTCTGATTATCAACCCGGTGACAAGGTGAATGTCCTGTTGTCCCTGCATGGTGGCGGTTCCTATGCCAACTGGCAGCGCAATTACTTTCCGGCGATGGATGTGAAAGACAAATACAATCTCGTTGTCGTGACACCCGGCTCCCCATCCCGCGTGTGGACAGCTGATGATGATCAATATCTGCAGAACATCGTTGACCTCGTGGTCGGCGCGGTCGGCAAGGAAAACGTCGAACGCTTTATTCTGGCCGGTCACAGTCAGGGCGGCATGACTTCCAATCGCATCATCTGTACACCTTACTTCCGCGACAAGGTGGATGTGC
>JBBDXV010000441.1:0-1794 GCA_040902165.1 Pseudohongiellaceae bacterium | reverse complement strand
GAGTATTCGGTGTGATAGCCGGCGACGATCTCCTGTTCTGCTTCAGGGATATCGAACGGCAGTCGATGACTTTCTGCCACGCCGGCAATCAGGAATATGCTGAAGCCAATAAGCTGGGGGAAGATGTACCAGCCATCCGCCTGCGCCAACACGATTTCCCGCAAATTGAAACTGCCTGCCAGGGCCACCACACCCAATAACGAAATACCCATGAAGACTTCATAACTGACCATCTGCGCTGCAGCCCGCAGGCTACCGAGCAGTGCATACTTGTTGTCGGAAGCCAGTCCGCCCAACATCACGCTATAGGCTCCCAGTGACGCCATGGCCAGCACAAACAGCACACCGATGTTACTGTCAATAATGCCCAATCCGGGCGCAAAAGGCACTACCGCGAAGCTCAACAGAATAACAGTCATGATGATGGTGGGAGCGAGAATAAAACTGAGGCGATCAGCAAATGGTGGTACCCAGTCTTCCTTGGTGAATATCTTCACCATGTCAGCGACTACCTGCCCCATACCGAACGGTCCCACCCGGTTGGGACCGAGACGTTCCTGCCAGAGTCCCAACAGTCGGCGCTCAACCCAGATCAACATGGCGGCAATGACAATTACGCTGACAAGAATTACACCGATGCTCAGCGGAGATCCCACTTCGAACTGCATGGCTATGATCCCTCCTGCAACAAATCGGAAACAATGAGGTTTCCCAGCGAACCGGATTCAATTTCTGCCCCGGTAACTGCTATCGACACTGTTCCCTGCAACCCGCTCCAGGCACCATGGTCGGATTCACAATAGAGCGCGACCGTGCCAGGTTTGATTGTTTTGCGAATGACAGTGGCAGCGGAAATGGATGCAGACGAACCGGTAACGTTCAGTCGCTGGCCCTGCGCCACACCGAGCCGCGCTGCATCAGCCGGTGAAAGGGCGGCATAATTGCCGGTCATACGCGACCGAATCGCCGGAGAACAGGCCGATAATTCGTCACTGCCAAAAATCTGCAAGGCACGAACCGACTGCCATTCTTTGCCGGAGGCGGCAGGTAATTTGTTGGCGTAATAGTTGCCGGACGCGACCGCGGGTCGGGAACTGAGCAACTGCACTTCACCACTGGACTGCAACAGGGGGCCGTAAATTTCCGCCTGAAACTTGCTGATGGATTGATTTGAATTCCACTGTGGAGACCAGGCGGACGACAGCACATAGGAATCCTTGAGCACCGATGCGCCTTCCATCGAAAAACTCATGATGGATTCTTCATCTACCGGTTGTTTGGGTTCGTTGACAGCCAGATTGGCAGTCATCGCAGTGCGACCGCTGTACCGGTGTGATTGACGTGGCACTTTCAATCCGCCGGGATAGTGTCCCGGATCAGGCAGAATTGCGGCCAGACCCGCAAATGCCGGTACGGTTTTGGCGCAGTCGCTCACCAGTTGATTAAAATGCCGCGCATCGTCGGCAGGCTGTAACCAGGACCATGCAGCTCGAACCGATGATTCTCCACGATAAACCTGGTAACTCAGCTGCGCCCGCCCTTCGTAGTTGACATAGCTGGCTTCCTGTTCCGCAAAGCTCGCCGAAGCGATTAGCAGATGCGCAGCATCGGTAGTAGGCGTAGCAATCTGATCAATGACTGCCAGTTGCTTGACAGTTTTCAAAGCGCTTTCAACCTTCTGCTGCGGTGCGCGTCGATAAAGGTCGTTTTCCAGCACGATGACATTGTCCACCTGACCGCTGGACATTTTCTCAAACGCAGCATCGAGGTCGCGGCGGCCTTCTTCAACCAGCA
>JBBDXV010000440.1:0-1796 GCA_040902165.1 Pseudohongiellaceae bacterium | reverse complement strand
AGAGCAGTTCCAGTGCCTGTTTGGCCGTCAGTTCATCCGGGTTCAGTTTGCGCAGGATCTCCACTAACGGGTGCTCCCCGACGCTGAATAATTCGCTTTGCAGAGGTGCCGTTGCCGCTTTCTTCTCCTGTTGCCCGGCAGTGACCGAAGCTTCTTCCAGACTGGCCAGTTTGAGTCGGGCCTGTTGAATCACCTGTCTGGGAATACCGGCCAGCTGGGCCACCTGCAGACCGTAACTCTGACTGGCAGGACCCTGTTTGACCTGGTGCAGAAAAACGATTCCGTTCTGATGTTCGATCGCTTCCAGATGCACGTTATGAATAGTCGGATGCGAATCGGCCAGGGCCGTCAGTTCAAAATAATGCGTCGCGAACAGGGTATAGGACTTGAGTTGTTCGGCGATATAACGCGCTGCCGCCCAGGCCAGGGACAGACCATCAAAGGTGCTGGTGCCGCGACCGATCTCGTCCATCAATACCAGTGACTGCGCCGTGGCGTGATGCAGGATATTCGCGGTTTCAGTCATTTCCACCATAAAGGTAGAGCGCCCGCCGGCAAGGTCATCCGAAGAACCGATGCGGGTAAAGATGCGATCCACCGGACCGATTTGTGCCGCTTGCGCCGGCACATAGCTGCCGGTGAATGCCAATAGGACAATCAATGCGGACTGCCGCATATAGGTCGATTTGCCACCCATATTGGGTCCGGTAATGATCAGCATCTGGCGCTGTGCATCCATTAGCAGGTCGTTGGCAACGAACGCATTTTCAAGCACCTGCTCCACCACCGGATGGCGGCCCTGTTCGATCTTGATACCGGTTTCCTCCAGCAACTGCGGTCGACAATATTCCAGACTGCTGGCGCGTTCGGCAAAATTGTTCACCACATCCAGCTCGGCCAGGGCTGCTGCGCTGGTCTGCAACGCCGTCAGGTCCTGCGCCAGCAATTCCAGCAATTCATCGTAGAGTTGTTTTTCCCGACTCAGTGCCTTGCTGCGTGCGCTGAGTACCTTGTCCTCGAATTCCTTCAGTTCGGGTGTGATGAATCGCTCGGCGTTCTTCAGTGTCTGGCGACGGAGATAGTTCACCGGTGCGGCGTCTGCCTGACCCTTGCTGATTTCAATGTAATAACCATGCACCCGATTGAAACCCACTTTTAAAGTGCTGATACCGCTGCGCTGTTTTTCCTGTATCTCGAGATCAATCAGATACTGACCAGCATTGGCGCTGAGGTTGCGCAGTTCATCCAGCTCGCTGTCGTAGCCGGCAGCGATGACACCGCCTTCGCGAATCACCACCGGTGGATTTTCTTCCAGCGCCTTGTGCAGCAAGACTACCTGAGTCGGAAACTGCGCAATACGCTGGGACAGCTGGGCAAGATACTCGCCGTCAAGCGTCGCCAGTTTTTCCTGCAGGGAAGGCAGAATCGCGAGTGCATCGCGCAGCCGTGCCAGATCACGTGGACGCGCCGAGCGCAGTGCAACCCTTGCCAGGATACGTTCCACATCGCCAATACCTTTCAACAGTTCATGCACCGGCTCAAACTGATAAGCTTCCAGCAGAACTGCGAGGGTGTCCTGGCGCCTGCCGATCTGTACACGATCACGCAGCGGGCGATGCAACCAGCGCAACAGCAATCGGCTGCCCATCGTGGTCGCGCACTGATCCATAACAGACAGCAGGGTATTCTGGCGACTGCCGCCGAGATTGATGTCCAGTTCCAGATTGCGACGACTGGCAGCATCGAGGATTACCGCATCATCCGGCTGTTCAATTGTCAGTGACTGTATATGCGGC
>JBBDXV010000439.1:0-1796 GCA_040902165.1 Pseudohongiellaceae bacterium | reverse complement strand
GACTTCAATCGCATTGAAACCAATTACCTCAATGCCATGGGACGTCTGGCAGAAGTCGAAGGCGAAACCGAACTCTATCGCGATCTGCGCATGAAGCTGTTCATTGATCCGCTGGACCTGCGCCAGCAATATACTGACAGTGACGAGTCGCTAAAAGCGCTGATGAATGCCTTTGCCGATGGCTTGAATTATTTTCTCCATACCCATCCGCAAGTGACACCGAAACTGATAACCCGATTTGAACCATGGATGGCATTGAGTTTTTCCGAAGGCAGTATCGGCGGCGACATCGAACGCGTGGACCTCAATGCGCTGCACGTGTTTTACGGTGGCGGAGTGATGATTGCAGATCCTGAGCCGGCAATTGTGGAAGACCCCGGCGGTTCCAACGGTTTCGCGATTGCCCCGCAGAACACCGCCAGTGGCAACGCATTGCTGCTGATCAATCCGCATACCTCATTCTTTTTCCGTGATGAACTGCATGTGGTCAGCGAGGAAGGGCTCAATGCCTATGGCGCCGTGACCTGGGGACAGTTCTTTGTCTATCAGGGCTTTAATGACCGGCTCGGCTGGATGCACACGTCCAGTGGCGCTGATGCGATTGATGAGTATCTGGAAACAGTCATGCTTGGGACCGATGGCTACTATTACCAGTACGGCGATGAGTGGCGCCCGTTCAAGGAGACGCGCCTGACTCTGCCTTACAAAACCGATGCGGGTATGGCACGACGCGAATTCACGGTCTATCACTCACATCATGGGCCGGTGATTCGCGCCGACGGTGACAAGTGGGTAAGCATCAAGCTGATGCAGGAACCGGTACTGGCCATCACCCAGTCATTTCAGCGAACCAAAGCGCGCAATTACGCAGAATTTCGCAGCAGCATGGAATTGCTTACCAACTCCTCCAACAATACGGTGTACGCAGACAGCGACGGCAATATCGGCTATTTTCACGGCAATTTTATCCCGCGACGCAATCCGGGTTTCAACTGGGACACGGCAGTGGATGGCAGCAACCCGGCGACCGAATGGCAGGGATTGCATCCACTTGAGGAGCAGATCACCCTGCTGAATCCGCCCAACGGCTGGATTCAGAACACCAACAACTGGCCGTTCTCGGCAGCCGGAGAATACAGCCCGCAACCGCAGAACTATCCAGACTATATGGCCAACTTTCCTGAAAACCCGCGTGGCATCAATGCCGTCCGGGTGTTACAGAATCGTAGCGACTTTAGCGTAGAGACCTTGTTAGAGGCTGCCTATGATCCGCTACTGATTGCATTCGAGCCGTTGATACCGGTGCTGGTGCAGGCCTGGAACGCGCTGCCCGAGACGGATCAGCGCAAGCAGGTTCTGGCGCAGCCGGTACTGGAGTTGATGAATTGGGACAGGCGTTACTCCATAGACTCCACGCAAACTACGCTGGCGCATTACTGGGGTCAGAATCTGATGCAGCAGCTGCAGCCGGAAGCGACCCGGCGGGGAATCAACATCTATACGGCGATGGCGGACCCAATTTATGCAAACCAGCAGCTTGATGCATTGCAGCAGGCCGCGATCACCCTGAGCACTGATCTTGGCAGTTGGCAGGTACCCTGGGGCGAGGTCAATCGTTATCAGCGCAACGATGGCGCCATAGAACAGCAGTTTGATGATAGCAAACCGAGTCTGCCGGTGGCCTTTGCCTCGTCCACCTGGGGATCGCTCGCCGCCTTCGGCGCCCGCAGCTATCCGGGTACGGCCAAAATGTATGGCACGCGCGGCAACAGTTTTGTTGCGGCTGTTGAATTTGG
>JBBDXV010000438.1:0-1802 GCA_040902165.1 Pseudohongiellaceae bacterium | reverse complement strand
ATAAGGACTTCTTTCGGCACTTCCGGGCCAAGATAGCGCGCGATCGGACCCATGTCGCGATGCGTCAGTTTGTACCACGCGCGCGCAAAGGCATCGGCGAACTGATCCGGATTTTCGTGGAAGCGTCTTGATATCTTTTCGTAATCAGGGTCGAAGCGCAGCGAGAGGTCGGTGGTCAACATCGAAGGCGCATGACGCTTTGACGAGTTGTGTGCATCCGGCACTGAATTGGCGCCAGCGCCTTGCTTTGGCGTCCACTGCTGGGCACCGGCCGGGCTCTTTGTCAGTTCCCATTCATAACCGAACAAATTCCAGAAGAAGTTGCCGCTCCACCTGGTTGGCGAGGAGGTCCAGGTGACTTCAAGGCCACTGGAAATCGTGTCACCGCCTTTGCCGCTGCCAAAGCGGCTGTTCCAGCCGAGACCTTGTTCCTCGATGCCGGCTGCTTCCGGGTCTGGACCGACCAGCGCCGCATCACCGGCACCGTGAGTCTTGCCGAAGGTGTGACCCCCGGCGATCAATGCGACGGTTTCCTCGTCATCCATTGCCATACGCGCAAAGGTTTCGCGAATATCCGTGGCGGCCAGTACCGGGTCCGGATTGCCATTCGGGCCTTCGGGGTTGACGTAAATCAGACCCATCTGTACTGCCGCGAGCGGATTTTCAAGGTCCCGGTCGCCGGAGTAGCGTTGGTCATCCAGCCAGGTTTTTTCGGAACCCCAGTAGACGTCTTCTTCCGGTTCCCAGATGTCTTCCCTGCCACCGGCAAATCCGAAGGTCTTGAAGCCCATCGATTCGAGCGCACAGTTGCCGGCCAGGACGATCAGATCGGCCCAGGAGATTTTGTTGCCGTACTTTTGTTTGATCGGCCAGATCAGTCGGCGGGCCTTGTCGAGGTTGACGTTGTCAGGCCAGCTGTTGAGCGGCGCAAATCGTTGATTGCCATGCCCTGCACCGCCACGCCCGTCACCGATGCGGTAGGTGCCCGCACTGTGCCAGGTCATGCGTACGAAGAGCGGACCATAGTGACCAAAGTCGGCCGGCCACCAGTCCTGCGAGTCGGTCATCAGCGCCACAAGATCCCGCTTCACCGCTGCCAGATCGAGCTTTTTGAATTCTTCCGCGTAGTTGAATTCTTTGCTCATCGGATTGGACAGCGGGGAGTGCTGGTGGAGAATATTCAGATTCAGCTGATTCGGCCACCAGTCGTGGTTGGCCGTTCCCTTGTCGCCCATTTTTGTACGCGATCCGTGCATTACCGGGCACTTCTCTGCATTTTCAACAGTTTTTCCGCTCATAATCGTCTCCCATTACGTTAGCGGTCAATGTACCTGATTATCGGATGCTTTGGGCAATCATTGTCGCTTCATATTCCTTTCCAGATTTTGGCAAAGTCAATCTGGCGATCAACCCTTTGTGCAAATCATTCTCCAGAGTGACATTGCCGCCATGGGCTTTCGCGATCTGCAGGCAAATCGCCAATCCCAGGCCATGCCCGCCAGAGGTTTTATTGCGTGAGGATTCCAGGCGATAAAACGGTTCAAACACCTTGTCCAGTTGATTCACCGGTAATCCAGGCCCCTTGTCTGCGAAAACCAGTTCAACACTCTCGGCATTTTCGACAAGGGAACAGGCAACGCACTGGCCGTATTTGATGCCATTGCTGAGGAGGTTGCTGATGCAGCGCTTCATCATGTTCTTGCGTAAGGGGATAAGGAGAGGCGTCATTTTATTTCCCGCAGCAGCGCTGACGATGCTCACCTTATGTCCGAGTTCATTGAACTCTGCAACGAGCTCACTGA
>JBBDXV010000437.1:0-1806 GCA_040902165.1 Pseudohongiellaceae bacterium | reverse complement strand
GTCACCCTGACTGTCTTGCGGTTACGGGTAGTCATATAAAAGTTGTAAGTCATCAGCAAAGTGCCAAGCAGGAAGATCAACCCGGCGAGCAGTCGCAGTCCGTAATAGGGCGCCATGCTGGACATGATGTCCCTGAAACTGTAAGTCAGTTCACCGGTCGGATCGACGCTGAGCCACAGCAGTCCCTGGGATACACCCGCTGCCCACATCGAGATGATGTAGAGCATGGTGCCGGCAAGCGCCAGCCAGAAATGAATATTCGCGAGGCGCACACTGTAGAGTTCAGTTCCCATCAGACGCGGCATCAGGAAATAGAAAGTGCCATAGGTGATCATCGCATTCCAGCCGAGCGCGCCGGAGTGAACGTGACCGATGGTCCAGTCGGTAAAATGACTTACCACATTGACGCTGCGAATGGACATCATCGGTCCTTCGAACGTCGCCAGCCCATAGAAAGCCAGTGACAGCACGATGAACTTCAGTGCCGGATCAGTTTTCAGTTTCTCCCAGGCACCGCTTACCGTCATGATGCCATTGACCATCGTCGCCCACGACGGTGCGAGCAATATCAGGCTCATCACCACGGCGAGTGACTGCACCCATTCCGGCACCGCGTTGTAATGCAGATGATGAGGTCCGGCCCAGATATAGCTGTAGGTAAATGCCCAGAATGCCACCACTGAAAGTTTATAACTCCAGATCGGCCGACCGGCATGTTTGGGCAGAAAGTAATACAACATGCCCAGGAATCCACCGGTCAGCAGAAAGCCCACCGCATTGTGGCCATACCACCATTGCACGATCGCATCCTGGGCACCGGGATAGAGAGAATAGGATTTGGAAAACGTGACCGGTATCGCCAGGTTATTCACGATATGCAGCATCGCGATGACGATGATCAGTGCACCATAGAACCAGTTGGAGATGTAAATCGGTTTGATCTTGCGATTGGCGATGGTGCCGAAGAACACGATGCCGAACGCTACCCACAGCACCGCGATGACAATATCAAACGGCCACTCCAGTTCCGCATACTCCTTGGAACTCGTCCATCCGGCCAACAGGGACAGGCCGCCGGTTAACACCAGCAGTTGCCAGGCATAGGCAATGAAAATCGCAATACGGGGAAGAAACAGCGGAACGTGGCTGGTGCGCTGCACACTGTAGAATGCGGTCGCCATCAGCGCGGAAACACCAAAGCCAAAGATGATGCCATTGGTATGCAGCGGTCGCAGTCGACCAAACGACAGCCAGGCTTGTCCAAAATCCAGCCCGGGCCAGACCAGTTCGGCCGCGATATAGACGCCGGCCGCCATCGAAGCCACAGCCCAGAACACGGAAAACTGCACCAGCCGTTTGACGACCTCGTCGTGATAATACTGCTGCTCTGTCGCCATGAATCTTTGCCTATACTCCCAGGGTCGGTCCGATGCCCGCAGTCCACAAGCCTACCGTCAGCCCCAGCAGACTGACTGCCGCAACCAACAACCAGCCCACCAATGCCGAAGCCATCAACATCCCGCGTTCAGGCGGAATATCCAGCACCACCGGTATCCCGGTATAAAGAAGATACATACTCCAGATCATCGCCGGCAGGATGACAATGACATTGAAAAATACATCCGGGAACAGGTGCGCGACACTTGCCAGTGCGAGCGGCTCGCCGACGACGGTGATGAATGCAAAATGCAGCCCCAGTGAGGTTTTTGCGTCATAGGTGGACGCCATCCAGCGACTGATAATGGCGGTCGAGACAAACCCGAATACGAGGGCGATAAAATACCCGATGCTGATCAGAGTCAGTGT
>JBBDXV010000436.1:3598-12419 GCA_040902165.1 Pseudohongiellaceae bacterium | reverse complement strand
GTGGCAAGACGCGGCTGCTTGTCGGCCGGCACTACAAAACTGGTATCGGTCATGCCCAGCGGATCAAAAAGTCGTGTCTTGAGAAACTCATCGAAGGTCAAACCGGAAGCCACTTCCACAATGCGTCCCAGGGTTTCGATACCAGCGAGCGCACTGTAACGCCAATGGGCACCGGGTTGAAAATCCAGAGGCACCTCACCGAGGGTGGGAACGTATTGCTCCAGGTTCATCGTCAAGTCTCGCGGCGCGATGCGATTGCCAGCGCGTGATCCGGCGCCGCCGGTTTCCAGACCGGAAGTATGGGTCAGCAGGTCACGCACAGTAATTTCCCGACTCGCCGGCACAGTATAGATAGCCGGCTCGGCACGCGGATCTTCCGGTTGTTCGGCCTGCAGCATAGCCACCTGGGTATTGGTGAACTCCGGAATGAATTTGGACACCGGGTCGGACAGGCGCAACTTGCCTTCTTCCATCAGCATCAGGATCGCCACACCGGTCACCGGTTTGGACATCGACGCCATGCGGAAAATCGCATCGCGGCGCATGGGTGTATTGGATTCAATATCCATGAAGCCCTGGACTTCCATATGGGCGAGTTTGCCATGACGCGCCACCGCAGTGACTGCACCGGAAATCTGCTGATCATTCATATAGGACTCGATCAGCGTGTTGATACGCCCCAGTCGGGACTCGGACAGGCCCACATCCTCAGGGTCAGCCGACGGCAGGACATCGGCGCGCAGCAGGGTTGGAACCAGCAGCAGCAGCAGCAGAAACAAGCTGATCAGTGGAACGATTCGGGTTTTGACCGGAAACATGGGAATTCCTCACTTTTTATTGTTACAGGAATGTGTAATACAAAGACGCCTGAAGGGATTTGACCAGAATCTGGAGTCAGAGTCGATGCAATTAATCGACTCTGACAACGATGTCAGTTGAACGCTATCTGAGTCTCTTCCACTGGCTCATCACCATAACCTATAACATCATGCAGGATCAGGTATAAAGCCGGGACCAGGAACAGGGTTATCAGGGTCGCAAACAACACACCCCAGGCGAGAGAGATTGCCATCGGGATAATAAAGAAGGTCGCCGGGCTGCCGGTGAGCATCAGCGGTACCAGCCCGATGAAAGTAGTAGCGGAAGTCAGAAAGATAGGCCGAAAGCGCACGATCCCGGCAGAGACGACAGCCTGCTCGATTGAATAGCCATCAATTCTGAGGCGGTTGATGTTGTCCACCAGTACCAGGCTGGCATTCACGACCACACCACTCAGCGCGATGATGCCGAGCAGTGAGAAAAACACCAGGTCCGCTCCCATGATGAAATGACCCACTATCGCGCCGATGGCGCCGAACGGAATCACGCTCATGATGATGAGCGGCTGCAGATAGGACTTCAATGGAATTGCCAGCAGCGCAAAAATAATCAGCATGGCCAGCGGGTAGGACGAAAACAGTTCTGATACGGAACGCAGCTGCTGCTCCCCTTCTCCGCCGATTACGATTTCCACGTCAAGATCACGCTCCCAGACGCGCTGGTATTTTTCAATAATCTCGCCCCGCACTTCTTCCGGTTTGACCGCGGAACGATCGATATCTCCGCGTACGGTAATGACACGTCTGCCGTCCTGCCGGTTGATACTTGAATAACCATTGCCGAGATTGAAATTGGCAATGCTGGAAAACGGTACTTCCGCTCCGGCCGGCGTGCGGACCAACAGGTCTTCCAGATTGCCGAGCGACTGTCGTTCATTTTCCGGATAACGCACCATCACCCTGATATCGTCAGTGCCGCGTTGTATGCGTTGCGCTTCCGCACCATAGAAAGCCTGCCTTACCTGGGTGGCAACATCGTTGAGCGTCAAGCCCAATGTCTTGCCTGCATCAAGCAATTCAATCTGTACTTCCTGCTTGCCAGCCCGGAATGAATCGGTGATATCAAACACGCCCGGATATCTTCCCAGTTCGGCGCGCAATTCAGTGGCAGCCAGCTTGAGGTTTTCCTCATCGCGGCCTTCGAGCCGGAAATTGATCGCGTCGCCGGCTGAAAAGCTGTCGGAAACAAAGGTCAGCTCAAGCGCATCCGGTACACTGCCGACCTTGTCTCGCCAGCGATCCCTGACGATGGCTGAACTGATCTGGCCACGATCAAAAAACGGAGTCAGATTCATCACCACTTCTGCTATATGGCTGCCGCCGGCGCTGCCACGACCGGTCGCAGGGCCGCCTCTGGCAGCCTGCTGGCCAATGATGGTGAGAATATTGTCGACGATGCGCTCGGTCGACTCAGGAGCCAGACCTGACTGTTTGAGCGCGGGAAGGTCACGGTTCAGCTCGGCCGCCAGCTCGATCGCGGCTGCCTCTATCCGGTCCACTGCTTCCTGGGTAATACCTGGAGCCACCCCGTCGGGCATCTGCACACTGGCGTAAATGACATCACCTTCAACAGCTGGCATGAACTGGAACAATACCCGGCCACTTAACATTAATGCTGCAGTCAGGATAATCACGGCTGTGGCTGCCGCCCAGGCGGCGTACCGGTATTCCAGTACCTTTACCAGTGCGTTGCGATAAGTGTGCCGGGCGAAACGTTCCATGCTGCGGGAAATACTGCCCTGAACACGTTGCCATAACACGACAATAGCTGCTTTTTCACCGACATAACCCTTCACTTTGCGATGCGCGAGATGTCCCGGCAGTATCAGTTGCGATTCAATCAGACTGGCAATCAGACAGAACACCACGACCCCGCCAATGGCGTTGAAAAACGCACCCATCTGACCCTGCAGAATAAGTATCGGCAGGAAAGCTGCGATGGTGGTAAACACACCGAAGATCACCGGAATACTGACTTCCATCGTGCCCTCGGCAGCGGCTTCCAGCATCGGCAAGCCTTTGCGCTCCCAGGCATAAATACGCTCACCGACAACGATGGCATCATCAACAATAATGCCCAACACCAGAACAAAACCCATTACTGTCAGTGAGCTGATGGACAGGCCGGCAAAAGGAAACACGCTCAGGGCACCCAAAATAGCGATAGGAATTCCGGCAGCGACCCACATGGCCAGTTTGAAGCGCAGAAACAATGCCAGAATGATCATCACCATGATCAGTCCGGTGTAAGCATTGGTCGCCACCGTGCCAATTCTCTCCTGCGTGGCAACGGCGGCATCATTGATGATGGCGAGAGAAAGATTGGCTGGCAATACAATTAATTCTTCTTCGAGATAGCGGCGTACCTGTCGCGCGGCTGTGACGATATCCTCATCACCGACGCGCAGCACTTCGATGACAACGGCATTCGCGCCGTCGACACGCGCATCCAGATAGCCCTCTTCGAAACCGTCCTTGATGGTGGCGATGTCGCCAAGGCGCAACTGCGTGCCGTCGGGATAGGACTGCACGACGATATCGGCATACTCGTCACCGCGATAGACCTGACCTCTGGTGCGCAACAGAATTTCGCCGGCTTCGGTGCGCAGGGTTCCGCCCGGCATGTCCAGCGATGCACGATCGATTGCCCGGGATATCTGGTCCAGTGTCAATCCGTATTGGCGCAAGGTGAATTCGGAAACCTCGATGGCGATTTCCATCGGTCGAGTATAACGAATCTCAACGGTAGAGACACCGTCAAGGTCGAGCAGGTCATTGCGAATCTGTTCTGCGGTGCGTTTTAAAGTCAGGTCATCCGCTTCGCCTGACAGCGCCAGGGACAGAACGGTACCGGTCGCACTGAAGGCGCGCACAATCGGTCTTTCGGTTTCAATCGGAAAAGTGGTGATCGCATCCACCTTGCCCTTTACATCATTGAGAACACGATTGAGATCAGCACCGCTGGTCAGTTCAAGCGAGGCGTCGCAGCCGCCTTCCCGGGCAGTGCTGGTCATCTGTTCAATATTCTCGGCCGCCTCAAGTGACTCCTCAAGACGCAGACAGACCGCCGACTCGGCTTCTTCTGGCGATGCGCCCTGGTAGGCAACACTGACCTGGATCATGCCCATGTCAATGTTGGGAAATTCTTCCTGATGCAAATTCAGATAGGCAATCGTTCCCGACGCCAGAAATACCAGCATCAACAGATTGCTGGCGACCGGATTGTATATAAACCAGGTGATGACTGTTCTCACAAAACCCTCGAAAATATTTTCAATATCGCGTGCATGAATAACTTCGCCGCGTACTTTTCAGATGACGTCACGCACCGGCGATACTGACATCCCGTCATAGACCGCCTGAATCGGCGAAATACAAATAAATTCACCAGGATACAAGCCGCCGGAAATCAGCACCCGCTGCGCTTCAAGGCGAAATATTTCAACATCGCGAAAATACATCTTGTTTTCCGCATCAACCACCAGCACTTGATTGTTGTTACGGATGACACTGCGCGGCAGGGAAATGACATCATCCAGTTCCCGGCCCGTGATTTCTGCTTCCACGTACAAACCGATAGGAAGCGGTATTGTGGAATTCCAGCCGGACGATAGAACGTCATTGTCTGCCGGCTGCTCGACCCTGATGATGGACTGTACTGCATTGCTGTTGGGATCTATCGCAGCTTCGACACGCACCAGTTTGCCGGTCCATTTGTGTTCTATGCCACCGTACATGCCGGTAAGCATTACTGCAGGCGCAACATCATCGGGCAATTCGCCGCGCTGGCCCAATGGGATGTCCAGAAATCCCAGTTGCCGGATGGCGAGCGGCACGCGCACTTCAACGATGTCGGCACCAAATAAAACCGCAACATCCTGTGCCCGATTGACATACTGCCCGAGTTCCACTGCCTTGCTCTGAATCACGGCGCGAAACGGCGCGCGAATTTCGGTGCGCGCCAGATCCATCTGTGCCTGCTGGAGGTTGGCCCTGGCTTCAGTCAATCGGGCCTGTGCAATCGCATCGCTGCGCTGCGCGTCCTGTAACTGGGATTGACTGGCAAGACGTTGTTCCGCGAGGTTGCGCATTCTTTCGAGTTCTGCCTGGGCATGGTTGGCTTCCGCCTCCGCCTGCAACAGGCCGGACTGACTGCGCGCCACGGCGGTCTCATAGTCACTGGGCTCAAGGCGAACCAGCAAATGGTTAGCATCGACAAAACCACCGGCTTCCAGCGATGGGGAAACCCAGGTCACCATCCCGGCAACTGACGCAGACAGATTCACCTGCATGGCTGCCTGCACCTTTCCCTGGGACGTGACAGTGAGGCGTGCGGGTTCGCTCTTGACTTCCATGACCCGCACAGACACCGGTATCACTTCGACTGCCGCTTCATCAATTTGCGTCGGATTCATTACCAGAATAACGCCAACACCCACCGCTGCCGTAAGAATCGCGATCGGCAGAATAATTCGTTTCATGCCCTGAACTCCTTGTGGTTCCGTGAGGTTGCCATGACTGTCCTGTGCATTCTGATAGCCTGTTTCATGCGTGCCTGGCACGGGGAATCTCGCCACTGCGTTGCGGCTTGAGTATGTCCAATACTGCCTGCCGTACATATTCAAAATGTTTCTGGAAAGCGGCGGCTGCCAGCTCGCCGTCCCGTTTTGAGAACGCCTGTTTGAGTGATCTGGTCAGATCAGCTGCAGCGCTGGCCTTCAACTGCGGTTTAATTCCCAGCTTCAGCATCTGACCAAGGAACTGGGTCTTCAGATCATTACCGATCAACCGTACCACCAGGTTGTCACTGATTGCCGTCAGGTATTCCAGCATTTCCCGCCAGATCGGCTCCATGCTCTCGAAATCGTTGGTATGTTGCGACAGTTTTACCAGCAAGCCCTGCAAATGGATCATTTGTTCCGCGTTGGCCAATTGCAGGGCCCGTTTGACCGTCAGCCCCATAAGAATCCCGAACATTTCCAGGAACTGATCTACCAGATCGGGGCGCGGCGACTCATCCAGACCGAGCAACGGACCCAGAACTGCCAAGGTAGCGGATTCAAGCGGTTTGACCCGGACGCCGCCTGGCAGGATATCGATAAGACCTTGTTGTTCCAGCTGCGAAAGCGCTTCCCGGACAGCGCCGCGACTGGCATTGAACCGAACTGCCAGATCACGCTCGGAAGGCAGGCGCTCCCCGGGGCGGTATTGGCGACGCAGAATCTCGGTGCGCAGCGCGACGCCGATTTCATGACTGACAGTCAGGGCAGTAGACATAGGGATTCGGCGGCCTTGGAGACGGCGGACTGGGGTTCCTGGGTTGGTCTGACCAATTTGGTCTGACCAAATATAAGGGCTTACCCGGAATTGTCAAATTTTGAGCGATGTAACTCGTTGAAACCTCGACGAACGGCAGTCAAGATCTCAGACTGACCAGAGCAAGCTCAAAAAACCCGACCAGGTCAGCCCAGGCCAGGTTAAATCAGGGCAGATTACTCAGGTTTTTACCCTGTTCCTAACCGCCGCCATCGGCGGGAGGCAAGCCGATTGTCACAACGGTTGCGAACAAGTAATTAGCTTGGCGCGATTGCGGAAAACTGTATAAACTTCACAGCTGCTTTCCCGACCCAGGAATTTTAAAAGCAGCACTACGGAGCAGATTCAGCACCCGAAGGCCAGACAGAAAAACGTACAATCAACAAAGCATTCCTGCGGCGAAACTACTACCCGACAACCCGAGAGCGAACCAACCCGAGATGGAAGCCCTAAAACGATATCTACTCGATAATTTTGAGGGCGTTTTCGTCCTTGTCATTCTTATATTTGTCAGCGCGATAGTCTGGTTTGTAGACGCCAAGTTGGCATTCCTTAACTTCTTCTATCTTCCGGTACTTCTGGGCTCCTATTATCTCGGCATCCGCTCCGGTGTTCTCGGTGCGTTCTTTACCTTTCTGGTGGTTGCGATCTTTGCCAGTATTTACCCGGACACCTTTGTTGTCGCCCAGAATTCATTTTCAATCTGGGCATCCATACTCACCTGGGCGGGCTTCCTGATTCTGACTGCTGTCATTGTCGGTTTCACCCACCGCGAATTACAGGAAAAGATGACCGATGCGCTGCGTGCACGGGCAGAGGCAAGCGGCAATGCGGAATTGCTGGAACAAACCATGACGACCATCCGGGAATTCGAATCGGAACTTGATTTCAAAGTCCAGGAACGCACACGGGTACTGGAAGAAAAGACCAAATCCATCAAGGCGCATAAGGAAAAGGTGGAGGAAGCACTCTATTCCACCATGGACCCCGCGGTTGTCAAACTGATGATCGAAAACCGGATCCGTACCGAGAATCGCCGGATCAGTGTCCTGTTTGCCGACCTCAAGGGATTTACCCAGTATTCAGAGGAACACTCGGCCGAGGTTGTCATTACCGAACTGAATAAATATCTTGCCGATATGGAAACGGTATTGCTGCAATACAACGCCCATATCGACAAATACATGGGTGACGGCATTATGGCCGAGTTCGGCGCACCTATCCGGTTTGAAAAACACCCGCTGCTGTCGGTAACCTGCGCATGGAAGATGCAGGAACGCATGCTTAAATCCAATTTTCCGTTCAAGTTGCGCGTGGGCATCGCCACCGGGGTAGCGACTACCGGCATTATTGGTGCCAAGCGTCAGTCCTTCACCGCCTTCGGCGATACAGTCAACCTTGCTTCAAGAATTGAAGGCATGTGCGAGCCTGGCAAGATTACCGTGGATGAAGCTACCTTTAAGGAGTGCGGCCACCTCATTGATTTCCGCCCCGTATCCGGACTGTCTTCATTTGCGCACTTCGACAATCCGGGTCTGGTGGACGAAATAAACCAACTGCTGGTCGCAATTCAGACGCATCCCGAGGACATCGCACTGCGTATGCAGATCGGCAGCTTGCTGATAAAAGCCAACGACCCGGAACAGGCCCAAACCCATTTCAAAACCGCACTGGAACTTGAACCCGCAAACCGGGATGCCAAACTTGCCTATGCGGAAACCATCGTCAGCCTCGAGAAGACGCGCGACATGAATGTTCGCGGTCGGCGCAGTACCGTGCATTTGTACGAAATGATCGGATTCAAAAACCCGGTAAATGAATGCAAGTCTTTGCCCAGGAGCCTGTTGGCAGACCTGGAGGTACGCCTGAACAAGTTTGTGGCCTACCCTGAAGACCTGGTTCTGCCGGTCGAGTGCATTGACGGCTCGGTAGGATTTTCAAAACTTATCGGCATAACAGCATTTCTGATCGCTGACCGCATGAATCTCGCGGACCAGGAAAAACACGACATTCTGGAAGCAGGCTACCTGGCGGAAATTGGCAAAACCATCGTCCCGGAGAACATACTAAACCGCAACGGCGGCCTGACTGAGGAAGACTTTACCCATATACATATGCATCCGCGGGAAAGCGTTCGCAAGCTGCGTAATACCGGTTATGAAAACGAAACCATGCTGGAACTCATCGAATGCCATCATGAGAACTACGACGGTACCGGTTATCCGACCGGGCTGCGCAGTGACGACATCCCGATGGGCGCGAGAATTCTGGCGGTAGCCGAAGCCTATATAAGCCTTACCACCAAACGTCCCTATCGAGACCCCTGGGAAGCCCATGCCGCATTCAACGAAATCAACAAGTACGTGCGCAACGGAAAATTTGATCCGACGATAGTGAAGGTATTAGGAGAGTTAATTGTTGATCTCTGATCCAGTCAGGATCACGGTGTTAGTTGTGAAGGTATTGGGTGAACTAATCGTTGATCTCTGAACCAGTCAGGATCACGGTGTGCGTTTGTTCGGGTCTTGGCGGCCGGCGACCGCCGTATATTCCTTCCTCGCGGCCCAGCGGGCCTGATTTGCTCGGAACGAACATACGACGGTTCCGGCCTTGATGTATTCCGAAAC
>JBBDXV010000436.1:0-3498 GCA_040902165.1 Pseudohongiellaceae bacterium | reverse complement strand
ACTGATACAGAGCCTGCCGATATAACCAGGGTATCAATTGTTCGCTGTCTTCTCCCCAGCTGCTTTCCGCCAGAGAAAGAATTTCACGCTGTATCTGTCTGGCGTCGAGAAAATTTCTGGTTCGATTGCGAGGATCATCCAGATAGACCATTGCCAGTAACCAGCTCGCGACATCGTCCATTGCACTTAGTTGTTGCGACGGATCACTGCCATCCTGGCCGTGAAGCCACCGGATAAACTGGAACTGACTCGTCACATCACGCCATTCACCCAGTCGAATATTATTGCTGATGGCTTCAAGCAGTATCGGTACCTGTTGCAGGTTTGCCGGGCCGTCTACAGTACGAAGCAGCTGAAGCCGTCGATTGAGCAGCGAATTTGCCTCCTCAAATTCACCAGCCTGTATCAGCACATTGGTGAGGCCGGAAAGAGGCTCCAGTAACGCTCCATCATAGGGACCATGCAGGGATTCAAGCTCGGCGATCTGCTGTCGGAAGAGCTCAATCTGTTGCAGCTGGCGATTGCTGGATTGCAGTAGCGATTCTTCGTTGGAATCCGGTGATGGTTGCTCCGCAGCCAGCGCTGTCGCCATGTAAATTGCCGCTGACAGCAGAGCAATCAAAATACCTGTGTTCTTCATGGTTACGCTTCCGGGTCGAGTCAAAATCAGAATAATCAAGGACCAGTGCGATTACAATGCGATCCTGCTGAACAAAATCTTGATCTGTTCCGACGCTGCATACACACTAGGGACCTGTTACTGCCGGTTTTCTTGCGTAAATAATGATGCGACCTTGCCTGATTCTCGTTGTCCTTGCCCTGCCGCAACTGGCGTTCGGCCAGTTGTTTGGTCAGCCACTGAATGATGACCTGTATGATCGGGCCGGCGAATTCGCCTTCGTGCGCATTCGATATGACAGTCTTTATGATGGCGGTTATTACGGCGGTCCCTGGGCCACAGACTTTCCTGCTGCCGACGAGAATTTTCTGCGCGGTGTGGCACGCCTGACCAATGTAAGGGTAATGAGTGATCCGATCGTGCTGCGGTTCGATGACCAGGAAATCTTTGACTATCCCTTCCTGTATGCATTGGAGATGGGACGCAATGGCGGCCTGTCGCTGTCGGAAACCGAGAAGGAGAACCTGAGGGAATACCTGCTGCGTGGCGGTTTTCTGTTGATAGACGATTTCTGGGGCGTGCAGCAGTGGGATGCGTTTTATCGGGATTTCTCCATGCTGTTCCCGGACCGGGAACTCGTCGAGTTACAAGCAGACCACGAAATTTACCATGCCTATTACGATATTGATGGAGCCCAGATGATCCCTGGTCGCGGCGGTCGTCAGGGTATGGGTCAGGCCGGCATGGATACCGCAAGCAACCACGCCATACTGGATGACAATGGCCGGGTCATGGTGCTGATCAACTGGAACTCCGATATGGGTGACGGCTGGGAACATACCTATGATCCGTGGTACCCCACGCGTTATGCCAATTCAGCCTATCAGCTGGGCATCAATTATCTGATTTATTCACTAACGCACTAGGGACACTTCAGTTAATAAGTTAACGATCTGAGAAATACATCGTCAGAAAATTTAACCGTTAACTTATTAACTGAAGTGTCCCTATCTGGCGGCATGACTTGCCGCCGCCGATTTCTTCAGAAAGATCTGCTCGGCAACCGCAATCGTGACCATCACGACAACCGCAACGCCAATCACAAAGGGATCCGAATTCAGCTTGACCCAGACAAAGCCCCCGAGCGCGAGCAGATCGAGAAAAATGGCCGTGGCTGGTACCCATGCATTGGCCTTCACCTCCTTACGCAGATAGCGAATCACACCCCAGTGGATGGCAATATCCATGATCAGGTAAAACACGATACCCAGCGCGGCAATCCGGGAGAGATCAAAGAATGCAGTCAGGATTAACCCCAGCACCACTGTGTAGACCAGTGTGTGCTGCTGGATGCTGCCCGGCATGCCGAAGTGACTATGGGGAACCAGTTTCATTTCCGTCAGCATGGCCAGCATGCGCGAAACGGCAAAGATGCTCGCGACAATGCCGCCGGCGGTAGCCATCATGGCAAGGGCCACCGTGAACCAGACGCCGTATTCACCTAGTGCCGGGCGCGAGGCAGCGGCAAGAGAGTAGTCTCGCGTCTCGATGATTTCCGCCAGCGAGAGATTGCTTGCTACCGCAAAACCGACCAGCGTATAGATCACCACACAGGCCGCGATGGAAATGATGATGGCCCGACCTACGTTGTGGTGCGGGTCCTGCACTTCCGAACCGCTATTGGTGATCGTCGTGAAACCCTTGAACGCCAATATGCCAAGAGCGGTCGCTCCGAGAAAATTGCCGACGGTACCTGCCTCGCCCGGGCTGGAGAAGTCGATGGCAATACTGTCGGCTATCCAGACGCCGACCAGGCCGAAGATCAGAATGCCTCCGATCTTCAGGATGCCGATGACCGAGGCCACACCCTGGATCCGCCGGTTACCCGAGAGGTTGATCAGAAACACCACCAGAATAAGTGAGACCCCAAGTATCGATACCATGAAGCCGCTTTCGTCGCCGCCGAAGAGCTGCATGGTGTAAGAGCCGAAAGTGCGGGCCAGAAAGCTCTGCGCGATCACCATCGAAAAGTACATCAGCAAGGCGTTGAAGGCCGTCGGTAGCCGATCACCGTAGGCCTTGTACAGGTACATTCCGATACCGCCAGCGGACGGCCAAGTGTTGGAAATCTTGACGTAGGAATACGCACTGAAGCTGACGATCACGGCGGCTGCAAGAAATGCGAGCGGGAATAGAGCGCCTGTCATCTGCGCCATTTGTCCGGTAAGTGCGAAAATCCCGGCGCCTATCATGACGCCGGTTCCCAGCATCACAGTCCCCGGCAAGGTCAGGCTGTCTTTCCGGTAATGCGTTGTTCTGTCTTTCTTTCCAGTCATGAATCCTCCGATGGGGAACTAGACGGAATAGACTAAGCCAGTGCCCAGGTTCAAGTGACCTTGTTGATCCGCTGGCGCATGGCTAATCGAATAAATTTTACCAATTTGTTTCCAGAAATTTTCGTTTGTCCGGTTTGTTTTTCCACAAGTCCGCATCTTCGGCTGGTAGTTTTACTTCAGTAATGTTTGGCCAGGATTGGCTAAGCTCGGCATTGAGTTTCAGAAAATCAGATTGTGAGGCCGGTAGGTCACCGCCCGCGTAGATGGCATTTATCGGGCACTCTGGTTCGCACAAGGCACAATCAATGCACTCGTCAGGATGAATAACCAACATATTGGGGCCTTCGTAAAAACAGTCGACCGGGCAGACAGCCACACAGTCCGTATACTTGCATTTAATGCAATTTTCTCCGACAACGAACGTCATGCTGTGATTCCGGATCCTATGGCGACAATAATTGCGGAGGCAAAAATATCAAACAGTAACCAGGGACACTTATAACTTAAGGTAATTCCTAACCAAACTGGACCAGATTACACTGG
>JBBDXV010000435.1:0-12586 GCA_040902165.1 Pseudohongiellaceae bacterium | reverse complement strand
TGCTCGTGCCCGCCCACTCAGCTGTACTCCCCAAAAACGTCAAACTGAATACCCTCCTGACGCGGACTATTTCCCTGAATATTCCGCTGCTTTCTGCGGCCATGGATACCGTGACGGAATCGCGTCTTGCGATTGCTATGGCACAGGAAGGGGGAATTGGTGTGATGCACAAGAGCATGAGTGTGGAAAAGCAGGCACGCGAAGTCAGGATCGTCAAGAAGTTTGAAAGCGGCGTGGTCAAGGACCCGATCACTATTTCCCCTGATGCCACCATTCGCGATGTCGTCTCATTAATGAAGGAATACAATATTTCCGGCATGCCGGTCGCCAAAGGCAAGGATCTGGTTGGCATAGTCACCAGTCGCGATGTGCGTTTTGAAACCAATCTCGACGCGCCAGTGCAGTCAATCATGACACCCAGGGAACGACTGGTTACAGTACGGGAAGACGCTACCATCGAGGAAGTCAAATCACTTCTGCATCGGCATAGAATTGAAAAGATTCTGGTAGTCAATGAAAAATTTGAACTGCGTGGTCTGATTACCCTGAAGGATATTCGCAAATCGGAAGACTTTCCCAATGCCTGCAAGGATTCCCAGGGACGTCTGCGGGTTGCTGCCGCGGTCGGGGTTGGTGTGGAGAGCATGGAACGGGTAGACGCTATCTTTGAAGCCGGCGTCGATATCATCGTGGTTGATACTGCGCATGGTCATTCGCAGGGAGTGCTGGACCAGGTCCGTCGTATCAAGAAACGCTATCCGGAAGTGCAAGTGATCGGGGGCAATATCGCTACCGCCCAGGCGGCAAAGGATCTTGCCAAGGCCGGCGCTGACGCGGTCAAGGTTGGTATTGGACCAGGATCGATATGTACCACCAGAATAGTCACCGGTGTCGGTGTGCCGCAGATTACCGCTGTATCGAATGTGGTGGCGGCCCTGAAGGGAACCGATGTCTGCGTAATATCAGACGGCGGAATACGTTATTCCGGTGATATTGCCAAGGTTATCGCCGCCGGCGCGCATGCAGTGATGATAGGCAGTCTTCTAGCGGGCTCGGAAGAAGCGCCTGGAGAAGTAGAGTTATACCAGGGTCGCAGCTATAAAGCCTATCGAGGCATGGGATCGTTGGGTGCCATGTCGCATTCTCAGGGATCCAGTGATCGGTATTTTCAGGACATTGAATCAGGCACAGAAAAGCTGGTGCCTGAAGGCATTGAAGGCCGGGTCCCGTACAAGGGGTCAATGTCGGCAATCGTTCATCAGTTGATGGGCGGCTTACGATCAGCGATGGGTTATACCGGCTGTGACGACATCCAGGCCATGCGCACGAAACCCCAATTTGTAAAAATCACCAACGCCGGCATGCACGAGAGCCATGTGCATGATGTGAGTATCACCAAGGAAGCACCCAATTACCGGGTTAACTAAGGGTAAATGACTGTCAGCAATATTCATGACCAGAAGATACTTGTTCTGGATTTCGGTTCCCAATACACCCAGCTGATTGCGCGTCGTATACGCGAGCTGGGGGTCTATTGCGAAATCTGGGATTACGATTGTGATCCGCAGCGGGTTGCGGTATTTGCTCCCAGGGGGATCATCTTTTCCGGCGGGCCGGAAACTGCGACCCTGCAGGAATCACCCAAACCTCCGGAATTTATTTACCAGACGGGTATTCCTGTTCTGGGCATCTGTTATGGCCAGCAAATCATGGCCGAGCAACTCGGCGGCAAAGTCAAATCCACCGGTAAATCCGAGTTCGGTTATGCACAGGTGGATGTATCGCATCCTGGTCGTTTGTTGCAGGGCATCGAGGATCGGGTGACTGCGCAGGGTCTGGCGCAACTTGATGTGTGGATGAGTCACGGCGACAGTGTGGTAAAGCTGCCGCCCGGTTTTGAATCTATCGCTTCGACCGACAACGCCCCTTATGCGGCAATGGCTGATGAGTCGCGTCAGTTTTACGGTCTGCAATTTCATCCAGAGGTTACTCATACGCTCCAGGGTTTGCGTATTCTGGAAAGATTCATTCATGAAATATGCGGATGCCAGTCACTCTGGACCGCGGCCAATATCATTGACGATGCGATCAATCGCCTGCGCGGGAAGGTGGGATCAGACGCTGTATTGCTGGGTCTTTCCGGCGGTGTGGATTCATCGGTAGTGGCGGCCTTGCTGCACAAGGCCATAGGTGATCAGCTTACTTGTGTGTTTGTCGACAATGGCCTGTTGCGACTGCATGAAGGCGACCAGGTCATGGCCACCTTCGGCGCGAACATGGGTGTACGGGTCATTCGCGTGGATGCCGAGTCCCGGTTTCTGGAAAAACTGCAGGGGTTCAGCGATCCCGAGCAAAAACGCAAAATTATCGGCAACACATTTATTGAAGTGTTCGATGAAGAGTCAACCCGACTGGCCAATGTGAAGTGGTTGGCACAGGGAACGATCTATCCTGATGTCATTGAATCTGCCGGATCAAAAACCGGCAAGGCCCATGTCATCAAATCGCATCATAATGTTGGTGGTCTTCCGGAGACGATGAAGCTGCAGCTGCTGGAACCCTTGCGTGAACTGTTCAAGGACGAGGTTCGCCGCATTGGTCTGGAGCTGGGGCTTCCCTATGACATGGTTTACCGTCATCCATTCCCCGGCCCGGGCCTGGGTGTTCGGGTGTTGGGCGAAGTAAAGAAGGCGTATTGCGATATCGTCCGTCGTGCCGATGCGATATTCATAGAAGAACTGCGTCGTGCGGATTATTACCAGAAGGTCAGTCAGGCGTTTGCCGTATTCATGCCGGTAAAATCGGTCGGGGTAGTGGGTGACGCCCGTCGTTATTCCTATGTGGTTGCCCTGCGTGCGGTGGAAACAATTGATTTTATGACTGCGCGCTGGGCGCACCTGCCCTATGCGCTGTTGGAGACCGTCTCCAACCGGATCATCAATGAAGTGCCCGAGGTCTCACGGGTGGTTTATGACATCAGCTCCAAGCCACCAGCGACTATCGAATGGGAATAAACTTCGGTGAATCATGATCCAGACAGGCCATGAATACTGGATGCGTCAGGCGCTGGACCTGGCGCGCCAGGCAGGTGAAACCGGCGAGGTGCCGGTAGGCGCCGTGCTGGTGGCAGATGACAGAATTATCGGCAGTGCTTATAACCGACCGATCGCTGAGCATGATCCGAGCGCACATGCCGAGATTCTTGCACTGCGCAGTGCTGCAAAGAACCTGAATAATTACCGGCTGCCGGGAACTGTGCTCTATGTGACTATCGAACCCTGTACCATGTGTGTTGGCGCCATGCTGCATGCGAGAATTGACACCCTGGTGTTTGGTGCAACCGAACCCAGAGCCGGCGCGGTCGTGAGTCGTCAGCAGTTACTGCTACAGGATCATTTTAACCACCGGATCAAGGTCATTTCCGGCATCCTGGCAAGAGAATGCGGGGCGCTGCTGCAGGAGTTTTTCAGGCAGCGCCGGAATTCAACTTGACGGTGGTCGGAATTGGTAAAAGTCGATGACCCTGGCGACCTTTAACCTGTTCCCGGCTTGCTAATCAGCCGCCCTTGTATAAAACTTGGTCAAAACCTTGCTGGCAACCAACATGATTCAAACAAGAACCTGCCTTTATTTGCTTCTGCTGTTGCCGGGTCTTGCTGTGTTGAATGCCTGTAATACTGTGGCTGGGCCTTACAAGGCCTATGAAGGACCAGTATTGACAGACGATCAGGTCGCGTTGCTCGAAGGAGCCAGGTTTCTGCGGACCGACTGGATCAACCGGTTGAACGATTCGATTCGTTTTATGAGTGTGGATGGCCGTCCGATAGATTATGCCGAGCGCTTCTCCGCGATTCACGTTGCGCCTGGCGTTCACGATATTACCGTTTACTTTTCCTGGGATATGGGCAGTCAACGCGGTCTGGCGCCAGCGCTGGTAACCTATGCTGCGAATCGAAATACGATGAATCGCACATTGCGCGTGACGGTTGAGGCCGGGAAGACCTATATCGTCAAGGGTGATCCGGTGTTTCTTGGGAAGAGGCGTGATATTACCAGCCTGCAATATGTGGATTTCTGGATCGAAGATGAGGCTGGCAATACCGTGGTGAGTCGTAAAGACGGGGCTTATATCGCCTCGCCCTGATTCCAGGAAAATTAATTCCCAAACCCTGTTATTTTGGTTTCGCCGAAAGGCGAAATAGTTGTTGTTTTTTCAGGATTCATTTTACTCATGCAGCTATCCCAGTCATTGCAGGTTCTTTGCGGTACACCTGCATTATCTCCGTTCAAGAAAGCCAGACTACTGTCCAGACTGCAGACGATCAATCCGGCTGTCAGTCAGCTTGCATCACATTATCTGCATTTCATTGCGAGCCATCGTGCCCTCGATGACGATGAGCAGCAAAAGCTCGTGGCCTTGTTGCAGGAAGGGTCAAAGCCGAACGACAGTACTGCTGCAATGCCGACAAAAAATCCGCATTTGTTGATTCGGCTGGTGACGCCGCGTCCCGGGACCATTTCACCCTGGTCCAGCAAGGCAACCGACATTCTGCATAATTGCGGTCTGAACAGTGTGTTGCGGGTAGAACGTGGTGTCCTGTTCGAGATTCAGGTCGACGGCAAACTGTCCGGCGACGCGCTTGCCGGGCTCGATGAATGTCTTTATGACCCTATGACACAGGTTGTGCTGGAATCGACAGATCAGGCAAAAATACTTTTCAACAGTGCTGAACCGATGCCAATGAAGTCGGTCGATATTCTTGGCGGTGGCAAAGGTGCGCTCGAGGAAGCCAACCGGAACATGGGGCTGGCACTGGCGTCCGATGAGATTGACTATCTGTTTGACAGCTTTTCCAGGATCGGTCGCAATCCGAATGATATTGAACTGATGATGTTTGCCCAGGCAAACTCGGAGCATTGCCGTCACAAAATATTCAACGCCAGCTGGACTCTCGACGGACAGCCTCAGGACCGAAGTCTGTTCAGCATGATACGGCACACACATGAACGATCTCCCACAGGTGTGCTGTCCGCCTATGCCGACAATGCGGCGGTAATGGAGGGCAATGTGGCCGGACGGTTTTTCCCGGACCCGGCAACGCGTGAGTATCAGTATCACCAGGAACCGGTACATATCCTGATGAAAGTGGAAACCCACAATCATCCTACTGCCATCGCGCCGTTTCCCGGTGCGGCAACCGGGTCTGGCGGTGAGATACGCGATGAAGGCGCGACCGGAAGAGGTGCAAAACCAAAGGCGGGACTGACCGGTTTCAGTGTCTCCAATTTGCATCTACCCGGGCTGCCGCGCGCCTGGGAAGAAAATTTCGGCAAACCACCGCATATCGCTTCGGCGCTGGAAATCATGATTGAGGGTCCGCTCGGCGGCGCGGCATTTAACAACGAATTTGGTCGACCGAATTTATGCGGATACTTCCGCAGCTTTGAGGAGCGTATGCCGGAAGCGGATGGCAGGTCTTGCGTTCGTGGTTATCACAAACCGATCATGATTGCCGGGGGCATTGGCAACATCCGTGCCGGCCATGTATTGAAAGCTGAGGTGGCACCTGGCGCCAGGCTGATTGTATTGGGTGGTCCGGCCATGCTGATCGGACTGGGCGGCGGTGCAGCCTCCTCGATGGCCTCAGGTTCCAGCCGCGAAGATCTTGATTTTGCCTCGGTGCAAAGGGATAACCCGGAAATGGAGCGTCGCTGCCAGGAGGTTATTGATCGATGCTGGCAAATGGGTGAAGCAAATCCGATTGCGTTTATTCACGATGTGGGTGCCGGCGGATTGTCAAATGCGCTGCCGGAACTGGTAAAGGATGCCGGTCGTGGTGGAAGGTTTGAACTGCGCTCGATTCCCAGTGCCGAGTCGCAGCTGACGCCGCTGGAAATCTGGTGCAACGAAGCCCAGGAGCGCTATGTGCTGGCTGTATCGTCTGCACGTCTGGCAGAATTTGAAGCCATCTGCCGTCGCGAGCGTTGTCCGTTTGCCGTGGTGGGGGAGGCCACCAACGCCAGGAGTCTGCAGCTTCACGACAGTCATTTCAACAATGACCCTATCAGCCTTCCGATGGCTGTATTGTTCGGCAAGTCGCCCGGAATGCATCGCGAAGCCTCGACCCCGTCTGATTTCTACACGCCATTTGAACTGACTGTGGATATCGCAGACGCCATCGATCGGGTGCTAACGCTTCCGAGTGTGGCCAGCAAACAGTTTCTGATCACGATCGGTGACCGCACCATTACCGGCCTCGTGTGTCGTGATCAGATGGTCGGTCCCTGGCAGGTTCCGGTAGCTGACGCGGCGGTGACAAGCGCTTCATTTGACAGTTACCAGGGTGAGGCCATGGCGATGGGGGAACGGACACCGGTTGCGCTGCTGAATGCACCTGCATCGGCACGCATGGCCATAGGCGAGGCGATCACCAATATTGCCAGTACTGCGATCAATGAAATTGGCGACATCAAGCTGTCTGCCAACTGGATGGTGGCTGCAGGTTATGGCGATGAGGATGCGAAACTTTATGCCACGGTAAAAGCCGTCGGCATGGATTTATGTCCGGCGCTGGGGATATGTATACCAGTGGGCAAGGACTCAATGTCCATGCGTACGGTATGGCAGGAGAATAACAAGGAAAAAAGCAATACCGCGCCATTGTCGCTGATCATTTCTGCGTTTGCGCCGGTAAGCGATGTTCGACTGTCGCTGACCCCGCAATTGAAAATCGATGGCGGCGCAAGCATCCTGGTTTTGCTCGATCTCGGTCACGGCAAGAACCGGTTGGGCGCGTCAGCGCTGGAGCAGGTTTATCGTCACATCGGCTCGCCGCCGCCGGATCTTGATCAGCCGGAAGACCTGAGAAGCTTTTTCAAACTGATTCAAATGCTGAATCGCGGTGGCAAGCTGCTGGCCTACCATGACCGTTCCGACGGTGGGCTGATTGCTGCCCTGCTGGAAATGGCGTTTGCGTCTCGTTGCGGTCTTGAGATTGATCTTTCCCCGCTGGGTGAACAGGCCAATCTGACCGCAATCTTGTTCAACGAAGAATTGGGTGCAGTGTTACAGGTTGCCGAAATCGATCTGGGTCTGCTGCAAAAGACAGCAGAAGAATTGCAGTTAGGCGATTGCCTGCAGGTGCTGGGTCGGCCGCTAAGCGGTAACAGAATCGCACTAACGCATGGAACCGACCCGATATTCAGTGCCGACCGCTCGGTTCTGCAGCGACGCTGGGCGGAAACCAGCTACTGCATCCAGCGGCTGCGGGATAATTCCGATTGTGCTGATGAAGAGTACCAGAGCCTGCTGCAGGATGATCCGGGTTTGCAGCCCGTGCTTGGTTTCGATCCGGCTGAAGACATTACCGCGCCCTATATCAATACCGGCGCACGACCCAAAGTGGCAGTCTTGCGTGAACAGGGGGTTAACGGACAGGTGGAAATGGCGGCAGCATTTGATCGAGCCCGCTTTGCAGCTGTAGATGTCCATATGACAGATCTTATTAGCGGCGCAGTTGATTTAAAGGACTACCAGGTATTGGTAGCCTGCGGCGGCTTTTCCTATGGTGACGTTCTCGGCGCCGGTGGCGGGTGGGCCAAGACGGTACTGTTCAGGCCAGCGCTAAACGATCAGTTTGAAATGTTTTTCAGGCGCCAGGATACCCTCACATTGGGTATATGCAATGGCTGTCAGATGGTATCGCTGTTGCATGCGCTCATTCCCGGTGCAGCAAATTGGCCGAGGTTCGTGCGTAATCGCTCGGAACAGTTCGAGGCGCGTGTGGTCATGGTGGAGGCAATGCCGTCCGCCTCTGCATTTATGCAGGGCATGGCAGGGTCCCGCTTTCCGATAGCAGTCGCGCATGGTGAGGGTCGGGCGTTGTTCGCCAATGAACAGGAACAGGATGCGCTGTTGTCTGCCAAATGTGTTTCGCTGCGCTTTGTGAACAACAACGGTGGGACTGCCAGTCAGTATCCTGCCAATCCGAACGGTTCGCCGGAGGGAATTGCCGGGATATGCAGTACTGATGGCAGGGTTACCATCATGATGCCGCATCCGGAACGGGTATTCCGCACCGTACAGAATTCCTGGCATCCTGAAAGCTGGAGTGAAGACGCACCCACGATACGATTGTTTCGCAATGCGCGCAGATGGTTTGACTAATGTATGGCAAAGGTCATCTATAAAATCGAGTTCTATGTTCCGCCCAGTCATGTTGAGTCGGTAAAGGCAGCACTCTTTTCAGCCGGGGCCGGCCGGGTTGGCGACTATGATAGTTGCGCCTGGCAGACTTTGGGGCGCGGACAGTATCGGCCGCTGGAAGGCAGCAAACCTTTTGCCGGCGCAACCGGCAACATTGCGACGATTGAAGAATTCAAGGTTGAAATGGTCTGCGAGGAGAAATTCCTGCAGGCCGCATTGGCGGCGTTCAAACAGTCACATCCGTATGAAGAGCCAGCCCATTCGGTGCTGCGTCTTGAAACTGTGGAGTAATCAATCGAACTTCGGTTCGTGACTGATGCTGATCAGGCGCGTGTCTATTTTTCTTTCTGCGTCGTAGTGCACATCGAACATACGCACTGGAAACAGCCGGCTTGGCAGATCGCTGAAGTAATTCTCCAGGGTGCTGCGTACTACCGGAAAGGCTATTTCCCGCCAGGGGATATCGGCTTCGGAAAACAGGCGAACTTCCAGGCTCTCCAGTCCAGGATTGAATTCGAGATCGGTCAAATCGGCCCGAAAGAACATATAAACCTGGTTGATATAGGGAAGGTTAAACAGGGTGTAAAGACTCTGTTGACTGACATTCACCCTGGCACCGGCTTCTTCCAGTGTTTCCCGAATGGCGCCCGCCAGACAGGTCTCTCCGTTTTCCAGAAAGCCGGCAGGCAAGGTCCATTTGCCGTGACGCGGCTCGATGGCACGCCGGCACAGGAGCACCTGATTGCCGTAAACCGGCACGGTGCCGACGATATTTTTTGGATTCTGGTAAAAGATCGCATCACAGCGGTCACAGCAATGACGTAATTTGTCATCTCCCGGTGGAATACGCTGGGAAATCGGACCGCTGCAATGTTGGCAAAACTTCATGGCAGGAACTGTATCTCAAGCCTGTGATTTACAGTGCGAGAGGATAGCGAAAATTTGGCGCCAGGGAAAACCGGATTACCGGTGATCTGGCAATCGATGGTCAGGCCCGATTGATTTCGCAATGCAAGCGGAAGCGTTTGGAGGTTATAAACGCCTCTATCGTTCGCAGGCGGGATTCCATCTGATAATAAACCTGCGCGCAGTCTTCAATTGTGGTCTTGAAGCTCGCCGGGGATTCGTCATTCATTGCATCTACTTCCGCAGCATAAGCAGCTGCTGCATCAGGTTCAGTATCAGGAACAGACTCATTGATGTCACTGAGTCGACCCGCATGAATATACTTTCTGGCGCGATGCATATGGCGGTCGGCACGGCGTTGATACCTGGCTGCGCGGCGTGACTGGCGAGCGGCTTTTCGAGCCTTCTTGCGCGCACTCCAACCTTCACTGGGTATAACGACGTTGGGTTCCATGACGAACCAGCCGATCACATAGGCAAGAAACGCGTAGGGACCAAAGATGAATATCATCAGAACTGCCGCTGCACGAACCCAGAAGGTACTTACTTCCAGATAATCGGCGATGCCACTGCAGACACCGGCAATGCGCTTGTTGTGCATATTGCGGTAGATGGGGCGGCGGTAATCCAGTTTGCGGAAATGTTCCTTGCCGCTGCCGCTGAAAAATTCCTGTACCTTGTCTGTCGTGATGTTGTTATCAAGACAGAAATACAGGACGAAATAGCCGATGATCAGGGTAGGCCAGGTCAGTACACTGATGATAAAGATAATGCGTACCAGTACGACCGGGACATCAAGATAGTCCGCCAGTCCGGCGCAAACACCCAGGAAGCGGCGTTCGGCGCGATTAATTCGCAGATTGCCCTGAGTGTTCATTCTGCTCTCTCCAGTCCGGGACTTCTGCATCAAGGATAGATTCCAATGTGTCTATTCGATCCTGTAACGAATCAGCCATGACCGACAACTGATTCAGGCTGTAGCGCGTTCCAGTTTCAACCGGGATCTTGGCCCGGCCCTTCTTGCTGGACAGCATGTAGATCCAGCAGGTTATACATCCGAGGATGATACTGACCAACAGGATGACAAACTCGAAACCATTCATCGGGGCGCCCTGATTACTTGTTTAATCGGCTTTTCAGGCTGGCCAGTTCCTGATCAATCTTTTCCTGTCTTGCCAGTTCGTCAATCTCATGTTGCAAGGTACGCTGTTCGGCGTAGACAGATTCCATCTGGCCTTCCATCAGGTCGATCTTTTTTTCGTAATACTCAAATTTGTCCATGGCATTGTCAATAGCGTAGGACGTCAGATGCCGATTTACATCGACCCGGGACTGCGTTGCACGGGTACGCATGACAATTGTTTTCTGGCGTGCCCGGGCATCATTGAGCTTGGCCTGCAATTGCTCGATTTCGGAACTGAGTTTTTCCAGGGTAACGTCCAGTTTGCCCATATCACTTTCCAGAATATCGATACTGGCATTGATATTGGATTTTTCCACCAATGCCGCCTTGGCAAGATCTTCCCGGTCCTTGGACAGGGCGAGTTCGGCTTTTGCCTCCCAGTCCCTGGACTGCTTGCGTAAAAGCTCAGCCCGCCGGGTCAGGGTTTTCTTTTCGGCGATGACCTTGGCGGTTCCGCTACGAACCTCAACCAGGGTTTCCTCCATTTCCTGAATTACCATGCGAATCATCTTTTCAGGATTCTCCGCCATGTCCAGCAGGGAGCTGATGTTGGAATTGATAATGTCAGATAGACGCGAAAATATGCTCATTGACTAATCCTCTACAGTGACTTGTGTATCCCGGTTTCGGGGTCCACCTCGCAATTCTTTGTGCTTGTGACAGTCTGTTCAGCAGGGACTGTGCCAAGTTTTTGTTTCATCGTAACAAGCTGATTTTATTAGATAAAACAAGCCCCTGGTGCAAGGCCGCGCCGGGGCCGCAAGCGAGATAACCTACTAAGTAGCTTTTTTCGCCATCCGGTTCGGATTTTACGTTACACTTCACGCTCCGCGAATTCAGGGGGATTCGGCCCCCGCTCTACAGCGGAAAGGAAAAGTCCATGTCTGACGAGCGCGAATTGCCTCGTATGATCGGAGAATCCGCCAGTTTTCTGGAAATGCAGGAGCATACCTCGCGGGTTGCACCGCTGAATAAACCAGTGCTGATCGTCGGTGAGAGGGGTACCGGCAAAGAACTGGTGGCGGCTCGTCTGCATTACCTGTCGCGGCGCTGGCAGCAGACCTTTCTCAAGCTGAATTGTGCTGCGGTCAGCGAAACGCTGCTGGAAGCACAACTCTTCGGCCATGAAGCCGGCGCTTTCACCGGTGCCACCAGACAACGCAAAGGTTACTTTGAGCGCGCCGACAACGGCACCCTGTTCCTTGACGAGCTCGCCAATACCGCGATGCCGGTGCAGGAGAAGATTTTGCGCGTTATCGAATATGGCGAATTCGAACGTCTTGGCGGGACTGAAACCATTACCGTCGATGTGCGTATTGTCGCTGCCACCAATGAGGATCTTCCCGGTCTCGCGAGGCAGAACCGGTTCCGGGATGACCTGCTGGATCGTCTGGCTTTTGATGTTATTACCTTGCCGCCGTTGCGTTCGCGACGCGAAGACATTCTCGTGCTGGCAGAGCACTTTGCCGTAGGCATGGTGAAAGAGATGGGCGGTGAGTTGTTCTCCGGTTTTACTTCCAGGGTCGAGAAAGCGCTGCTGGCGTATGACTGGCCTGGAAACATTCGTGAGCTGAAGAACGTGATTGAAAGGGCGGTTTACCACTTCGGTAATCAAACAGTCGCCAATCTGGTGTTCAATCCGTTTGAATCGCCGTTTCGTCCCGTGTCATCACGCAGTGCCAACGACAGACTCGACTCCGCGCCAGATTCGCCGGCTGATCTCGTGCCAGCCGAAGGCGAGTCCTATGACTTCAAGGAGCGGGTGCAGAATTTTGAAATTGGCCTGTTGAAACAGGCATTGGCACAGAGTCAGTTCAATCAGAAAAAAGCCGCGGAATATCTGAATCTCAGTTATCACCAGCTGCGGGGTTATTTACGCAAATACGAATTGATTGGTGGCGATGAATAGTTGCTGGTATCTGTTTTCTTGACGAGTGAATTTCAGCGCACTATTCCGCCCGCTCGACCGGGAAGCGCTACTTCGCTCAGTTGGGCCATCCCTGGCCCGTCCCGCGCTATCATCCCTGGCGCTATTCGCTACGCAGCGCTTCCCGGTCGAGCGGGCTTGCGCAATGCCGGCGTCTGGATTTGCCGGTTTTTTGGATATGTGCAGATGTCTGGAATTGACGTTTTTTTGAAAATACAACTGAACATGCCATCTGCAGCGGACTGCCGGGGGGTGCCGGGAGGGATTTTGGAGTGACTAGCGCCAGGGACGGACGCGGGATGGGCCAGGGATGGCCCATGGAACGGAAAAATCCCTCCCGGCACTCCCCGGCATGAATACAGGG